>PKWQ01000236.1 GCA_003133265.1 Acetobacteraceae bacterium | reverse complement strand
TCGCCTCGCACCAGTGTTGGCACCAGAATCTGCTCGACATACGCCAGGAAGCTGACACCGTTGATCGGGCCATCCAGGACGCATGGCGCGCCGATCCCGTTTGATCGCAAGGCGCGATGCGTCCAGCGACGCCTGGAACCTATGCCAACGCGCGCGACGACGCGCGACGTCGGGGCGGTCCTGCTCGCTGGGCAGAATGCTTTTTTTTGAAGGTGAGCCCTTCGTTCATACAGAACTTCCACACCGCCCAGTGGCTGACAACCACGCCACGTTCCGCCAACTCGGCGGCCAGCGCGCGCAGCGTCAGATCGGGGGCCGCCTTGATACGGGCCAGCAGCCAATCCCGCTCGCCCGCAAGCACCGCACGACGAACGCCACCCATCTGCTTGGCGGCAGCGCTCCCCGTCTGGCGCAGGCGCTGAGACCATTTGACGGCGCTGGCAACACTCACGCCGAACAACTCCGCGGTTGCCCGGCAGGTCCGCCCGCCCAAAATAGATGCCGCGAGACGAGCCCGAAGATCGTCGGAATATGCCTTGACCATCGCCGCTGGCCTCCACTCCAGCCAGCAGCTTGAATCAGAAAAATGAGCGCGCCGAAACCCCCAGATTCAAACCGAAACAAACACGCTCTAGAGGGACGGCGCCCTGTCTGAAAGGTTTGTGGTTGTCGAAGCCAAATCCTCGAGACATGAGTCTCCTGATGGCCGGGATGAGCTCTCAGCCACAATATCTTCTTCCTTCCGGCACTCGCCGTCGCGGTCGATCTCGTCCAGCGCCAAGAGCAGCGACCCGACTCGGTTCACCGACGAGAGGCACTCGGCCAGGCCGGGATAGTTGTCCACCAGCCAGTTGAGCGCCGTCTGCACCATCACGAAGGCGGCCACCGCCTGGGCGGCCTCTCCAAGCGACATCGTGCCAACCAGGTATTTTGGCGCGCACAAAACCCAGCCGATGACCGGAGCCGCCAGGATGTTGCCCTGCGAGACCAGCGTGGTGCGCATCAGCTGGATACATAGATCCCGCCAGTGTCCGATCACGGCGTTGAATGCATTGCCCAGAAAGCGATGCTGCGCCGGTCGATCGCCTATCCCAAACTCGGCCGCGCCGCGCTCGTGCAAGTTCGAAGCAACCGAACGGAACTGCGCCTCGGCCGCATTTTTTCCCGCGATGACGGAGGTCAAGCGGCGACCGATGACGATCATGGCAAGCGTCAGCAACGCGGAATAGATCACGACCGTGACTACCAGATATTTCGGCACGGTCAGCACATGACCAAAGACATCGACGTCCAGATCACCGCCAACGTTCCAGAGAATGCCGATGAAAATGATCGCGCTGAGTAGCGCCGTAAGCAAACCGGCCGCCATGCTAATCGGGGCGTCCGTCGCCACGCGCACATCCTCGGCGATTCGGTATTCCGGGTTCCGGTCCTCGCTCTTCTGGAAATGAAGCTCAAGGAAGTGATCGTTCGCCAGCCAGCGATCAATCAGATGCCGGGTCAGCCATGCTCGCCATTTGCGTTGCGTCGTCATGCGCGCCCAGACCGACAGGATCGCCACCAGGATGCTCAGGCCTGCAAGCAGCAGAAACAGCAGCGCCTCCACCCGAAGCATGGGGCCGTCCCGGCGCCCGAACGCATCGAAGAAATCGCGACTCCAATAATTCAACCGATACTGTAGTGCCAATTGCAGCACGGTACTGCCGATCAATGCCGCAGTGAGGAGCCAGGCTCCAGAGGCGCCAGATGCGCGCCAGAACCCCGAGGCGCTGCGCCAGAAGCGGGCCGCCAGGAAACGGCCCGCATCCGGCGGCTGGCTCGCCGCATCACCAATGATTGAAATGGGTGCCACCGAGCAACCGAACAACGGGGGGGACACTCAGCACGACGCAGAAAACCCCACCGGGGCCCTGCCCGCCGCAATGATTATAGCCATAGTAGCCACCTCCGCCGAGCAGCAGAATAACCAGGACAATGATCAAGATAGTACCCATTTCCGACCTTTCCAGCCCCGGACACAGTTTTTGGCCGTTCCGAGCAGTGAGCCGATGCCTATCGTCCATAACTTGAATGCGATAACATCTTTGTGAGTCAGGGTTGCAGGCACGCTGCGGGGAACCCGCGCATTCCCGCGTGGCATTACGTCTTCAGCGTGTCCTTCAAGGTATCCTTCAGACCGCCGATGGCGTTCTGGATCTTGCCTACGACCTTGTCGCTCTTGCCTTCAGCTACCAGCTTCTCGTCACCGAGAACCTTGCCAGCCGCTTCCTTGATGGTGCCCTTGGCCTGCTTGGCCGCACCGGCGATACGATCTTTGTTCATGTCACTGATTCTCCGAATGATTAGCCCGTGCGCGGGCAAGTCCGGCAGTCGGATTCCAAATCCAGAACTCCGCATCGACGACATTGCCTGTCCCGGGACTGTCTCGATAGAGTCCGAAACTACTCAGATCAGGGCAATGTCCTTTGTCGTGCCGGCGCGGCTGCGCGACCGACCAGGCGCGCGGTATCCGAGGGTGACATCGATGGCGATCGGATTGCCGTAAAGCTGGCATCTGGTTTGATTGAGCATTCGCGCGATGTCACCATAGGTAGCACCGGCCGCGAGATGGTGAGAGACCACGGAACCGTCGAAGACGAATCGCAGACAGTCGCTGTCGGTCCTCGGAAGCTGTTCGAAATGCATTATACTTTCTCCCCACGCCGGAAAATATGTCGATCTCGGATCGGACCCTGCTGCCGGCGATGCGGCGGCCGACGGACACCCGACTTGGCGGCTCGAAGCAAAAGCGACAGCGAGCGCGGAGCGATGGGCGTTCTCAATGCGACAACAGCAGGCTAGTCCGGGCGGGGAGCGCACGTCAGGGTCGGAAAACACCTATCGTCGGTTCGCTGGTCATCCGGGCGGAGATCGCCAGGCGGGCCAGCGCGGGGAGCGATTTCGCGCCGGTGCGCCGCATGATTTCGGCGCGGTGGTTCTCCACGGTACGCTGGCTGATATCGAGGTCGGCGGCGATATTCTTGCTGGGGTGGCCAGCGAGCACCATATCCATGATCTGCCGCTGGCGCGGCGTGAGGCTGGCGATATTGCTGGCCGCTTCCACCTGCCAGGCCATTTTCTTGCCCGTGTCGCGCGACTGTTCCAGCGCCCGCTCGACGGCGACGATCAGATCGTTACGGCCGATCGGCTTTTCGATGAAATCCACCGCCCCCGCCTTCATGGCCCGGACGACCATGTGCACGTCGCTGTTGCCGGTTATCATGATGGCAGGGAGGGCATGGCTGGATTCGTGGAGCCGACGCAGCAATTCCAGCCCGTTCATGCCTGGGAGGTAGGCATCGACCAGCAGGCAGGACTGGCGGCCCGGGCGATAGGCCGCGAGAAAGGCCTCGGCGCTCGGATAGATCTCGACATCCTGCCCATTGTCTTCGAAGACATCGCGTATCGCCTCGCAGATCTGCGGATCGTCATCGACGACGAAGACAGTCGGCGGACCGGCCGTTTCGGCAGGAAGCGGCGGGTGGGCCGGCTCGGTGTGGAGCGATGCCGACAGAAGTTGCTGGATGGCGTGAGTGAGTTCCTTCACCTTCACCGGCTTGTTGAGCTGCACGCATTTCTGGCGGGCGATGTCGCGTAGCGTCTCGGCCGAGATGTCGCCGGTCAGGATGATGACAGGGATGTCGCGGTGCAGGCTTTCGCGCAGCTTCGCGGTGAGTTGCAGCCCGTTCAGGCCGTTGGGCAAATTGTAGTCGGCCAGCAGCAGATCGGGCCGGATCATCCCATGCGCCAGCAGCGCGAGTGCCGCGACGCCGTCCGGCGCGGTGGTGGTGTGGTGGCCCTCGCCCTTGAGAAGAAGATCCAGCAGTTCACGCACTTCGGGATCGTCCTCGACGATCAGGACGGCGCCGGTGCGGTCCGTCGATCCACTGACCTCGCTTTCCGCGCCGTACGTGTTTTGGTACTCCGCCACCTCCGGCTCGGCGGGCTGCTTCACCTCGATGCTGAAGACCGAACCCTTGCCGACGCGGGAGCGGACGCTCACGCGATAGCCCAGAAAAATCGCGAGACGCTGGACGATGGAAAGTCCGAGGCCGAGGCCGCGGTTGCGTTCGCGCGCGCCGTTGTCGATCTGATGATACTCGTTGAAGATCGCGTCGAGTTCGTCGGCGGGAATACCGATGCCGGTGTCCCATATCTCGATGATCAGGCTGCCCTGACGCCGGCGGCAGCCGAGCAGGATCTTGCCGTGTTTGGTGTATTTAATGGCATTGGAGAGGATGTTGCGGATCATCTGTCCGAGCAAATGCCGGTCGCTGTTGATCATCAGCCCGCTGTAGGCGACGCGCAGACGAAGCCCCTGCGACTCCGCCTCGTCGGTGAACTCGCTGCGCAGGCGGTCGAACAGATCGCCGATGGGAAAACGCGTCATCTCGGCGTTAACAGTGCCACCGTCGATCTGGGTGATGTCGAGCAGGGAGTTGAGCATGCCCGACATGGCGCCAGCCGTCTCATCGAGACGCGCGACAATATCCAGCGCCTTTTCGATCTGGCCTTCACGGATCTTTTTCGCCAGCACTCCGCCCATCAGGCTGAGGGATTGCAGCGGCTGACGCAGGTCATGACTGGCGGCGGCGAGGAAGCGCGATTTGGCGACGCTGGCCAGTTCCGCCTCGCGCTTGGCCGCGCCCAGCGCTTCCGCGGTGCGGCGGCGTTCGGTGCTGTCGACGAAGGTGATGACGACGCCCTCCACCCCGGCATCCTCGGTGCGATAGGGCAGTATCCGGCGAATGAACCAGGCGCCGCTCTGCGCCTCGATCTCCCGCTCGATGGGCTCGTGGGTCTCCAGCACGGTGCGCGCGTCGGTCAGCAGCACGCCGTCGAAGGAAAGCGATTTGAGGTCGGCCAGCGGCCGGCCGATGTCGCCGGGGATGACATTGAACAACGACCGCGTGGCCGGCGTGAAAAAGCGGATATGCAGGTCGGTGTCGAGAAACACGATCGCAACATTTGTGCTGTTGAGCACGTTCTGCAAATCGTTGGACGTGGTGCGCTGACGTTCCAGCGCCTCGTGGAGCTGGGTGTTGAGCGCGGTAAGCTCTTCGTTGAGGGACTGCAGTTCCTCCTTGGAGGTCAGAAGTTCCTCGTTGGTGGATTGCAATTCCTCGTTGAGCGAGGACGCCTCGTCGTTGATCGCCTTCTGCTCCTCGCCGGATATTTCGAGGTCGTGGACCGCCGCCTGCAGCTCTGCCCTTGTGGCTTCGAGTTCTTGCTCCAGCCCGGCATCCGGCAGCGGTGCCGGCGGCGATGCGGCAGTGGCAGCGGCAGCGGCAGCGGCACGCGGCTGTTCGCCGTGCTGCGCCTCGACGAAGCAGACCAGCAGAAGCTCCTCGTCGTCGTTGCGGACGGGCTGCACGTCGATGACGAACGGCACCTGCCGGTTGTCGCGCGCGATCTCGCCGCCAGGGGCCCTGATGCGCGCTGTTGTCAAGATCGCCTGCCGGATCGCCACACGCAGCCTGGTACGCATGCCAGGCGGGGTCATGGCGAACAGGTCATGCGTGGGATGTCCGGGGGCGACGTGCAGAAAGCGGTCTGTCGGCCCCAGGGAATACAGGCATTCGTATTTGCGGTTGATCAGCACCGCCGCTGGTGCATGCGCCTCAATCACCAGCCGCCGGCAGAGCTCGGCCAGCGCGCCCAGGCGCGATGGCGCGCGGATCTGTTCCACCTTTGCAACGCCGAGCATGCCCTCACGGGGCTTGACGGAAAAACGGTGCTCCCCTAGCCGTTGGCGCCCGACATGGCGATAGAGATGCGCCGATTTAGAGATTATTTCGAAACGTTCGTCGCCATCGGCCACCGTCTCGGCGTTGCCGAGCAGCACGATGCCGTTCTTGCGCAAGGCGAAATGGAACAGCGACAAGACGCGGGTCTGCGCCTCGGGGAGGAGGTAGATCAGCAGGTTGCGGCAGGAAACCATGTCGAGGCGCGAGAACGGCGGATCGGCCAGCACATCCTGCACCGCGAAAACCACCGCGGCACGCAGTTCGGGCGATACCCGGTAGCCACGCCCCTCCTTGGCGAAAAAGCGTGACAAGCGGGCCGGCGAGACATCGGCCGAAATGGTTTCCGGGTACAATCCGTCGCGGGCAGTCGCGATTGCCTCGGCGTCGACATCGGAGGCGAAAAACTGCAACTTGATGTCGCGTTTCGTCGCCGTCATGTATTCGTGAAACAGGATGGCGAGGGAATAGGTTTCCTCCCCGGTGCTGCAGCCGGCAATCCAGATGCGAATCGGCTGGTCGGGAAGCTGGGCATCCACCAGATCGGGAATGATCTCCTCGGCCAGCAGTTCGAAGACCTTGGGGTCGCGGAAGAAGCTGGTGACGTTGATAAGCAGATCCTTGGCCAGCAGGTCGAGCTCGGCGGGATTGCATTTGAGCAGTTCGAGATAGCGCGCGGGTTCATGTGCCGTGATTCCCGCCAGCACCATGCGCCGCTCTATCCGCCGCTCCAGCGTGCCCTGCTTGTAGAGCGTGAAGTCATGCGCGGTGCGGGTGCGGAGCAGGTCGACGATGTCGTGCAGCCAGCTCTTGGCATGGGGGGGCGCAATCTGGCCCTGGGCGGGCGGCACGTCGCCGATCCGCCGCGCGTAGTCCTGCAACGCAGCGGGCATATCCTCCAGCGACAGCACCAGTTCCACCGCGCCGGTCCGGATGGCGCTCCGCGGCATGCCATCATAGCTGGCCTCTTCCGGATCCTGCGCGATGACCAGCCCCCCTCGTTGCTTCACGGATTTCAGGCCGATGCTGCCATCCGCGCCGGTGCCGGAGAAGATGATGCAGATCGCACGGTCACCATACCCCACTGCCAGGCTTTGCAGAAAGAAGCCCACCGGCAGGCGGGCGCCGTGACGCACCAGGGGCTGGGAGAGATGCAGCGCACCATCGCCGACCGAGAGATACATGCCGGGCGGGATAACATAGAGGTGCTCGCGCTCGACCAGCATGCCGTCGACCGCCTGCTTGACCACCAGCGACGTATTGCCGGCCAGCAGGTCGGCCATCATGCTTTCGTGGCCCGGGTCGAGATGCTGGATCACCACGAAGGCCATGCCGGTTTTCTCGGGCAGCGCGCGGAGAAACCGCCGGCAGGCTTCCAGACCGCCGGCGGAGGCGCCGATCCCGACCACGGGGAAGACATCATGGGCGGGGGCCGGCTGGCGTGTCTGCGGCAACTCCGGGATCACCTCCGGACGGGCAGTCTTGTCCCGGCGGCGTTGGTCGTGGGGCATGCACAATGGCCTTCAACTGCTTCGGTGGCGCGGCGACGTGGATGCAAGGCGGCAAGGTATCATGCCCCATCTTTTGCCGCGACTATTTTATCGATGGCAGGAAAGGCCGAGTTTTCCGGCCCGTGTCTGCCGCGTCATCCGATCAACCGAAATCATTCAATCGGATGATGATGCTTGCCAAAACAAAGAGCTAGAGCATGTTCTGTGCTTCCATCGGCACCGAACACGCTCTAGCTGACCAAATTGCTGGTCACGGATCGACGAGAGCGATTTTACTTTTGACGAAACCGCTCTCGGTTTTTATTTTAACGAGCAATTTTATCGCCCGGTGGTTCCACTTCAAGCGATATTGCGCTAGTGGAGGACGATCTCAACCACCCGGTAGCTCGCATCCACGCCATTCCCCTGGGCCGGGACATTCGACTGCCGCTCGCCGGTCCAGCGGGTTTCGATGCGCTGCTCGGAGACCTTGCCGGTCCGCAGCAGGGCGTTGTGCACCGCGGTCGCGCGCTGCTTGGACAGCCGCATGTTGCGGGCATCCGAGCCCACCGGGTCGGCCGAGCCGATGACAGTGGCGGTCAGGGCGGCATTGGTCCCCATGACATTGGCCGCGCTGTCGATGGCGGTCTGGCCATCGGCGTCGATCTGGTAGCTGTTGGTGGCGAAGCTCACGCGATAGCGGGTGACATCGCTCGGCGGCAGTGCTGCCAGTGCGGTGCTGGGTGGGTTATAGGCGACGGCGGGCGGCGGGTTCATCTGGGCGCAGCCGGCCAGCAGGATAAAGCCGGCGGCCGAGGCGACTCTCGCCGTACTGCGCAGAAGCGATGCCATGGTTTTTTCCAATCATTTCGTAAACGGTGGATATCGGTGCCAGTGCGAACCTAGCCTGTGCCCGGGAGGGCGGAAGGATCGGAAACTACTCAGGCCCGCCGGCCGGCACGGCGATCGCGCCGGCATCTCCCGTCGGGTTCGCGCTACAGCTCGCTTTCCCAGCCGCGCGAGACGAATTCGTGCAGCTTCTGCACCAAGGGCCGCCGCGCCCAGGCCACCGGGTCGATCCGCTCGGCGCCGGCCATGTCGTCGTCGAACATTTTCTCGAGCGCTGCGGCGGTCGTGATTCCAAGCACGACGGCATCGACCTCGTCGTTGAAAAGAACGCTGCGCTGATCGAAATTCGACGAACCGACAATGGACCAGACGCCGTCGACGACGATTGTCTTGGAGTGCAGGGTCAGCCCGTGCGTTTCGTAAATCTGTACGCCGGCCTCCAGCAGGTCGTCGTAGTGCGAATGCGCGACGGCGATGGCGCTGGGGGAATCGCTCTGATCGGAGAGCATAAGGCGGACCTTCACGCCGCGCCTGGCGGCGGTGACCAGATCCTCTCTCTCCTGATGCGTCGGCACGAAATAGGCAGCCGTCACGCTGATGCTCCGCTCGGCCGTGCGGATCGCCGACAGCAGGGTGACATAGTAGCGTGAAATGGCATGGTCCGGCGTACTGCCGATGATGCGCACCACCTCGTGGCCTGGCGGCGCAATCGGCTGCACATAGGAAGGCTCGGTCAGGAGCGAGCCGTGCTGCTGCGTCCAGTGATCCAGGAACAGCGCCTGCACCTCCGCCACGGCCGGCCCCTCGATCTGCATGTCGATGTCGCGCCACGTTGTGGCGACACCGCCGGCCTGCGTCGCCGGCCCAGTGCGCGGATTACTCCTGGCGAGCGGATTGCTCTCATAGTCCGCGCTGAGATTAACCCCACCGATGATGGCGATGGCGCCGTCCGCCACCAGGATCTTGCGGTGATCGCGATGGTCAGGCGCATAGCTGCCGCCGGCCTCAAGTGGATTAATCGGATTGAAATCAACCAGATTCGCCCCAGCCTGGCGCAGCCGGGTGAAGAATTCCGCCGGCGTCCCGCTCGCGCCATAGCTGTCGTAGATCACGTTCACGGCCACGCCGTCGCGCAGCTTTGCGGCAAGCAGATCGCCGAGCGTCAGACCGTCCGAGGTCACATCATCGAGACTGAAATACTCAATGTCGATTTGCGCCCTCGCCCCAGCAATAGCGGCGAAAATGGCGCGGAACGCCACGGGACCATCGCGCAGGATGGTTACCCCGTTGCCTGCGAGAAGCGGACTCTCGGCAACCTCCTGTTCTACGGCAAGATGCCGCCACAGCAGGCCGGCGCTGCCGGACCTGCGAGCGGACGATCGGTCGCGCTGCGGATCCGGCACAAGTCGTTCAGACCGAACGGTCACGGAACAGTTTGCTGCGTCCTCGTCGTCGTGGTGGTGCTGCTCGGTGTCGTGGCGGGAACGCTCTGGCGGGTGGTGGTCTGCTCCGTGGTGGTGGTCTGCACCTTATGATCCGGTGTGCAGGCGCCGAGCAGCATGGCGGTGCCGAGCAGCACGGCCACTGGAGATAACCCGCCCAACGAAGCCTTGGCGGCTGAGAATGTGGTGTCGATCATGAGAGCGATCCTGTTTCTGAGGGTGGCGGGGTGCGCACCCAGCTAGTCCGCCCACCTACTTCGTGACGGACGTGGTGGATGATTTTTCCGTCGTAACGGCCGACGAGGGGTAGGTGGTGGTCTTGGTCACGCTGTCATCCGCCACGCCATTGGTGTTGCGGTAGGTTGTCGCCGTCGATTCGGTCTGTGTCCCGTCAACGCCGGTGGTCTTTTCGGTGTGGGTGCTGCTGAGCGTGCCGGCCGGCGGCGCGACGATCGCCGGGGTAACGGTGGTCGTGGTCTGCGACGACGTCGTCTGCGCCATGGCGGCACTTGCTGCCATCGCCAGCACCGCTGCGCCGGCTACGAAAAACCTGTTCATTGCATGTTTCCAATACTGACCGACGGGCAAATGCCGAGCGCCGTCGCCTTCAGTTGGGACTTCGGCGCAGCCGGCAGCAGGTTCGGAATCTACCCACTCCACACACCGAGCATATTCTAGCGCCTGCGGAACAGTCCTCCGCCGATCAGGATGATCCCCAGGACCAAGGCGCCGCCACTGACCAAAGGCGGGATCGCATGGGATGCATTTTCCTGCGTCTGGATCTTCAGATCGCCGATCCGGGCCACCTCGTTGGTTTGCGTCGTGGTGAACACCGGAATAGCCAACCCCACAATGCCCAGAAGCGCCAACAACGCCCCCAAGATCACCAGGATATTCGTCGATCGACCCATTGGAGACTCCATTACTGGCCTACTGAAGAAAATGAGGCGCCAGCCCCATGACTCCAACGACGATGAGATAGATCGCGACAATGTAATTGAGCAGTCGCGGCTGAACCAGGATGAGGATTCCGGCCACCAGGGCGACAACCGGCTCAACCAGGAAAGAATGCAGATTCATGACACAAACCATGGGGTGAGTTGGTTACGGTGTATCATTTCGTATGGGACCTTCTTCAGGACAATCGGAGGGAAGACAGTACGTGACAAAGCGGTAGAGCATGGGCCGTTTGACGAAATTCCTTCGCCCTACCCCCCGGCAGCTAGAACCGCGCGGCTACCGCGACTGACCCAAACTGGAACAGTCCGCCGCGCTGGCCACGGAATTCCGCGGTTTGCAGCACATGCGTGTAGCTGAAGCGCAAGCCATAGGCGATTATCGCGAAGCCGACTTCCATCTCTCCCACGAGGGGCACGCTCGAGACATGCGGTCCGGACCGGAACGGGCTGCCGTCCAGCGTGGAGTCCCAGGCGATAGCCTGTCCGTCGGCGCCGGCGAACACATACCAGACGAAGGGGCGCGTCGGCATATAGGCATCCGTCCCGGTCAGCCCCGGGCTCATGCGCACTGGGCCGAAATCCGAGTCGAGGCCTTGTCCCATCCGTAGCTGGAAACCGACCTGCGCGTTGTCCAGCCAGGTTCCCGCCGTGCCGGAAACCGACGGCATCGCGTCCACTTCCAAGTCAGCCACGGGGACCGTGAACAGTGGCAGGCGCCAGGTACGCGCGGCCAGGATCTGGACGACGGGCATGTTCTTGATCTGCGCATGCCAGCCATTGCTCCTGGGGTCGCCGATCAGGTCGTGGAAGCCGTTCTGTAACTGCTCGCCTTCCGCAGATGGCCCCAGCACGCCAAGACCCAGACCGACCACGCTCTGGGTCAGATCGGTGGTATGCACGATGCCCAGTCGAGTGATCAGCACGGCCGCGTAGGGCCGATCCTTTGGATCGGGCGTCACGGCAGCGGTATCCTTCGGGGTGAACAGGGATTGCGATATGTCCAGGTACAGGCGCTGCAACCCTTCGCCCCAGATCGAATGGTCGAGATCGCTCAGCACACCCGGCAACTCGCCGGTCGGCAGCATCACGCCAAGGCGTATACCGGCGGTATAATTGCGGTCGGTGTGGCCGAAGATGTCGTTTTCGGTCTGTATGGTCACGATGGTGCCCGGATCGGGCAATGGTGTCCCCGCATGGGCGCTCCCGGCCGCCAGCAGCATCGCGCCGGCACAGACCGGAAGCACGAACATCTTGCGGTGACGGCTGAATTCTTCAGCGACTTTTGGCATGTGTGACCCTTCGTTCTTCCGTCGGTCGCGGCGGAGAAGCACTGTAGACGTTCTTCCGTCGGGCGCGGCGGAGAAGCACTGTAGACCCGCCGCGCCGATTCGGACAAATCCCGCGATTCAGTAACTGTACCACCCGAAGCGGGGACCACCAAACAACAAGAGCAATAACATCACGATAAGAATAGTCCCAATCAGACCGAATCCGCCGCCGCCATAGTATTCACGCCGGTATCCGTGATATCCGCCCCCGAGGAGAAACAGGAATACCAGAATGATAACAATAAGAAACACTTTGCATCTCCTTGACCAATCCGGTATGACTACCAGACGTTGTTCGACACGCGATGATTATCACGCGATCTCTCCCTCCCGCCCAGCCGCATAGGTCGCGCCCGCGCCGGAGAATATCGACCAATATCTATGATTAAAGTGGCCTTCAGCCGCCAGAATCGGAAAATACCTATTGCCGCGAACAAACGCGACCGTTGCTTATTTTGAGTAGTTTCCGAACCTTCTTTGCCGGCGCAGCACTTGCTATCTTCAACCTAGAAGATGCGGTCTGGCCGCCATGGTAGATGGAACGCAAGCGCCGGATGGCCATAAATTGCCAGCTAACTGGGCATTCATATAGGTCGCCCCCACCCCACCGCGGCGATCTTAGGCCGCCGGCCCGAACTCCTCCCCGGGCCGGCGGTCGCAGCATTCTGGGTTGTTCAGGCGGCTTTAAGCTGGCTCGTAGACAACCATGCACGCCTCGCGGATTGCATCTTGTCGATCGACCATGCCGCCGCGTTGCTTGTCGGGTGCGCGAATGATCAGGCACCGCTAACTGCTGCAATCATGGGCGTTGGCATGGCTTTCACTATAGGTAGTTTCCGATCCTACGCTTTGAACGTCAGTTGCGACACCATATTACTAGCCAGCCGGATTAGTCATAGGACTGGCTGAGCTACACCCGCGGCGCGCACATAACGCCATTTCGCGATGGCTGGATTTTGTAACCTTCTCTGTGAGGACTTGGGCCTGTTTTTGGTCTACGTCCCGTCCTTCTGAAGGACACGCGTTCTACGACACGTCGCATCACGTCCAGGCTCGGCACTCGGCGATGCGGCCACCAGCCCCCGCGATGTCAATCTTGGCGAGCCTATCTGACGTTAATACCAAACCGGCGCGCCACCGGCACGAACACGAAGGATCTATCATGATGCCAAAGAATCTCATGCGTACTCTGACCCTCCTCGCTCTCCTCGGCGTCGCGCCGCTGCTTGGTGCCTGCCATACGACCGCCGGGGCCGGCGAGGACATCTCGCATGCGGGCAAGGCCATTGAACATTCGGCGGAAAAGCACGCACCGTAACCGCAAGTGCGGTCAGGGTTCATGCGGCTGACGGCGTGAACCCCTACCAGCGGTCGAGGGCAGTGGTGTCGTCGTAGGAACCACGTTGCCATCACAGGAGACAGAAGCCATGCCCACGATCCTACTTATCATTCTGATTTTGCTTGTCATCGGCGCATTCCCCACATGGCCGCATAGCGCGAGCTGGGGCTACTTCCCTAGCGGCGGTCTCGGCGTGCTGCTGATCATCGTCGTGGTGCTGTTGCTTACCGGCCGGCTCTGACGCCCCTCGCGTTCGCCTCCAAATGCACAGCAAGCCGTGCGTCAACTCTGATCCGGAGATATCCACAATGCGTATGAATCTACGACAGATACTGATCACCTCGACTGCTCTGGCTGTCCTTGGTGGCTTTGTCGCCGACATGGGTGGCTTTGCCACGGACGTGGCATCTGCTGCATCCAACGATTCCAGCACCGCTGCGCCCCCCGCGGCGGCCAGCCCCAAGGTCGAACGGCCGGCTGTTGCCCAGCGAGCCGCGCCCACCATGGCGCAACGGGTGGAACAGCGGATCACCAAAATGCATACCAGCCTGCACATCACGCCGGCCCAACAACCGCAGTGGGACCAGTTCGCCCAAGTGATGCGCGATAACGCGCTGCGCATGGAGCAGATCATGCAGCAGCAGGCTGCGACGCTGGGGAAGATGTCCGCGCTTGAGCAGATGCATGCTTACGCGCAGATCGCAGACGAGCACGCGAAGGATGTCCGCGCTCTTATTCCTCCTTTCCAGAGCCTGTATGCGTCGATGTCCGATGCACAGAAGGGAGCCGCCGATCAGATGTTCCGCGACGAGGCGGAACACGGCAGACACGAAAGGCACAGATAGGAGCAAACGCCATGTCCATCCATATTGGCATTGCACGATTTTTCAACACCACGCATCTTGCCGCGGCTTCGGCATTGCTGGCGGCGACATTGGCGTTGACGTTGTGCCCGGCAGCCCAGGCCCAGGACAGAGGTCATGATGAGCGTTGGCGCGGCCGGGTGGAACACCGCCAGGTCGAGCGTTATGTCGAGCGTCGGCCCTATGGCTATTACGGTGGCCCCCCGGTCATCTATGCGCCGGCTCCAGTCTATTACGGTGAACCACCGGGCGTGTCGCTTAATTTGAGTTTTCCGTTCTACCGCTGACCATGCGCTGTTGAAATCTTCTAGCCTGTCGACTATCAAAGGAGACCGTTCCATGTGCAGTAAAGCCCTTGCCTTGGCCGCTCTGCTCGCCGCTACGGTTATGCCCGCGTTGGCCCAGGCGCCGGCGGCCACGGATACGGGCGCCCGGCCTGGAAACGAGATCGGAACCGGCAGTTCGCTGCCGCGTTCCGACAAGGCGAGCAATACCACAGCGCATGATACCCGAACCCAGATCGCTCCAAACCTGCCATCGCCGGAGATCGATGAGAACGCTACGCCGCGAGATTATTTGGTCGCAGCGCGCAAGGCGCTTATTGCCGGCCATACCGGACAAGCGCAGCAGTCTCTGGAGATGGCGGATACACGGTTGCTTCATCGCTCCGTCGCGCAGGGCCAAACCAACGAACATAGCAACGATCCGCTTGTCATGCGTATCGACGAGGCGCGCCGCGCATTGGGCAATGGCGATACCCGGCTCGCGACGCAGATCATCGACTCCGCGCTGGCGCAATAGAAGACCGACGATAGTCAGGCTGTTCCGGCCTGCGTGGCTATTTCGTGCCATACGTTCCGAACCATAATCGAAGGATCTAGTTATGAGCGCAGAGCCAAATGCCCAAGCCGAGTCCCCCAGGTCGCCGGATCTTGATGCGATCGCAGCCGATCTTGCGTCGTTGAAGCGGGATTTTGCTTCGCTGATGTCGCACGCGAAGTCCGGCGCTTTCAGCGGCGCCGGCACGGCGGCACAGGCAGCACAGGGTGCGACCGAGCAGATTCGCGAGTCCGCGGCACATCTCTATGACAGCGCCACCGCGACGGCCGAATACTCTGCCAAGAGCATTGTGCGTCAGGTCGAAGAGCACCCGCTGGCCACCTTGCTGCTGGTGTTTGCGGGGGGCTTTTGCGCAAGCCGGCTGATGTCGCGCTGAGCCCGGCGCTTGATGCCCGAATTATTACTCAGGCTTGTCGTGATGGCGCTGGGGCGCACCGGCATGGGTGAGAGAATTGCCGCCGCGTCATACCGCGCCGCAGTCGCCGGGCTTTGCCTCGTCCTGGGCGGCNNTCGGCTCCGTCGGCGCATCGGTCGTTGTCGCCGGCACGCTTCTGGTTGTGGGATTGATATTGATGATCACGGCCCGGCATGTGGTGCGACGCAAGCCGGCGCCACCACCAACCAACGCAGCCATAAGCAGCCAATTGCTGCAGGAGACTGCGGAGCTGTTCAAGGCCCACAAGGAGGCGATGCTTCTGGCGGCGCTGATCGCCGGTATCGTTGCGGAGACTTCGCAGCGGCGGAAATGACATTGCCACCGCGGGCCGCCGGACGTGCATCGCCGCGGCGCATCAGCTCGCTTGCCGGAAATCGTCGCCAACTCGTCGCGCAGCTCATATACTTGGTCGAGCAGCGGCAGCACCAGCGACATCGTGTCGTCAGCGATCGCCATGCACGGCGCAAATCATGGACCAGACGCACGTAAACGTTCAGCCAACCATTGCGCTCGGCTACTCCCAGCCGGAGCGCGCATTTTTGGTGATAGGTCGGCACATCACCCCGGCACATAGAGTGCATCGGGAAGAACCCACATCGTGATATAGCATCGGGGCGGCTACTCGGCCCATGCGCACAACGCGTGATCGAGGTCGGATTTGCCCTCAAAGCCGATGCCGGGCCGGTCCGGCGCATGCCGCTCAGCTTGGTCTATCCGAACGGGTCCGCCACACAAGCAGAGTAAGGAGAAGAAGTGGAATTACCGAAGAAGCCACACCCGTCTGGCAGAACGCCAGACTTGGCCGAGGTAAGGCGGCGCAGTATGGTTGGCTTGAACGGGCTGAACTTCTTCGTCGCCGACATGCTGACGGGGTTCGGCCCCTTTGTCACCGTCTACCTAACCGCCAATGGCTGGCGCCCGACAGACATCGGCTTCGCACTCAGCGTCGGAACCATGGCCGCAGTTGCCGGCCAGGTGCCGGCCGGCATGCTGGTCGACGCCGTGTCGCATAGGCGCGTCGTTACCGCGGCCGGCATCGCCGCCGTCATCGTCTCGGGCCTAGCGCTCGCCATCTTTCCCCAACGCTGGCCGGTTCTGGGAGCGGAGTTCCTCCAGGGTGTCTCGGCCAGCCTGCTTACGCCGGCGATCGCGGCCATGACGCTGTCGCTGAGCCGGAGCGAGAAATTCGCCGAACAGCTCGGGGGCAACGTGCGATTCAAGGCACTGGGCAGCATGCTGACTGCCCTGCTGATGGGATATATCGGCACCTACATCGCGCCCGGCGCCGTGTTCTATGTGGCCGCCGTGTTCGGCGGCATTGCCCTCGGCTGCCTGCTGATGATCAGCGGCGTCGATATCCGAAATGCGCCGCATCGCACGCAGCATCCAACAGCATGGCCGAAGCACGCACGCAAGGAGCCGCTGCGCCGTCCGCGCGAGCTGTGGCGCGACCCACTGCTGCTGACTTTCGCGGGCTGCGTCTTCATGTTCCAGCTCAGCAATGCAGCGGTGCTGCCGTTCGCGGTTTCGGCGATCCAGAGCCAGGGCATCAAGGACACCGACATGCTGGTGTCGATCGCGTTGGTGGTTTCCCAGGCTGTAGCCGCGATCATCTCCCCACGGATCGGCGCCTCTGCCCAGACGCGCGGACGCAAGTTCATCCTGCTCGCGGGCTTCGCGGCGCTTGCACTCCGTTGCGTGCTGCTGGCGATCTACAGCGGCCCGGTGGGGATCGTGCTCTACCAGGTGCTCGACGGAATCAGCGCCTCGGCGATCGGGGTCATGGTGCCGCTGATCGTTTCGGACATCACGCATCGCGGCGGCCGGTTCAACCTCGCCATGGGCCTGGTGGGCCTCGCGATGGCGGCCGGCGCGACCTTCAGCACGATCATTGCCGGCTTCATAGTCGAACATCTGGGCACGCGGATGGCCTTCCTCTGTCTCGCGGCCGCGGCCAGCGCCGGTTGCCTGCTGGTGCTACTCGCTTTGCCGGAGACCGGCCGCAAATCTGCGGGAAGCGAGCGTAAGTTGGGGATAAGCAATGGCTGACACGAACGTCTCGCCGCCGATCCGTCCGACCCATATCGAAGAAACTGTCCAGTCTATTACTCGGCTCCACGCCGAGCACACCCAGAATGCCACACCACTTCAGCGTACCGTGGATCGCATGACAGCCCTGCTAGGCCGCCCCGGGTTTATCGGCGTGCTGACCGTCATCGTGGTCGGCTGGATCGGCCTGAATCTGCTCGCCGCGGCGCTTGGCTATCGCCCCATCGATCCACCTCCCTTTCCATGGTTGGGAGGTGCGGTCTCACTATTGTCGCTCTACATGGTCGTCTTGATCCTAGCCACCCAGCGGCATGAGGATCAGCTTGCCCAACACCGCGAACAGCTCTCCTTGGAGTTGCTGGTCTTGAGCGAGCAAAAGACGGCAAAGGTAATCCAGCTACTGGAAGAGTCTCGTCGGGATAATCCGCTCATTCGCAACCGGGTCGATCAGGAAGCTGACGCCATGGCTGAGCCTGCCGACCCATCATCGGTGCTCGATGCGATCAAGGAGATCCACGCCGAGGCGGGGCAGGTCAGCGGCCCCACAGACGAGCCGACGGTTCCGCCTTCGGTGTAAGCCCGGCTTCACTGGGCGTCCCAGAAGGGTCACAAACGCCGGCTCGAATGAGTGCCCGCTCAGATCGAACCCGGATGTGCTTGTGGTCGATTGGTTACACGACCTCGTGTCTGTCTCGCCCTTTTTACCTGTTGGTATCCCTCGCCATATCGGCGCGCTTATTTGATACCAGGTTTTGATGGTGTTCTTTTCTAGCATGGATGGATGCATTATGGGCTAGGTCTTCACCGCAGCGGGGAAGCCTTCGCGAGTCACATACTCAGAGCCCATCCGCGAAGTTTTAATCTAGCCGAACACCTTGCTTGCCTTCTCAGCATGATGCGGATCATGGCGAGGCGGATGTGGCGTTCGAAATCTTGCGCTGGCCCGCGGTTATAGCTGATCCAGCCGATCATACGCTCGACAATCCATCGCTTGGCCATCATGACGAAGCGATGCCGATCTGTAGAAGTCTTGACATGATCTGAAGGTTACTTGAATTTGTCTGGACGTAGGCTGGGGCACTGCGCTTCGTAAAGGCTCCGCGCCCCGGCCGGAGTCACTGGAGAGACCGCCATGACGATGACCGAACGCAAAGCGATCAAGGCCAAGGTCGGACTGCCAGACGAAATAGGCCGGGCAGATCTTCGCGACCATCTCCACTGCCGGCATTCCACCATCGGCTTGCGTGCCGCCAAAAAGCAACAGTGCTCCCCACATCGGAGGGCTCTGTTGTCCACGCTGAATGACGTGAAGTCTACTATGTCGGAAAAGAAAAACGCCGAAGCTCATCAGCGCCATACACGGCGCCCATACTCATGCTGGCCCCCACCACCTTCCCCGTAATGACCGCCACGCCCGCCACCGCCAAAAGGTTCCACCACACAGGCGGAGANNTTTCATGGTCGTCTCCACCAGTAAGTGATACGTCAATGTGCGAGATCGAGACGATTTCAATTATCGTCAGACGGGTGAACGAAGCGACCCGTCGCTATCCTGTTCACGGGCGGCGACGGGACGNNGCTAATGGATGGCGATGTCGACAACTCGGTTCGACGCTGTCGCAACGGTATCCCCCGTTGGCACGCGCTGCCGGCCCTCGCCTGTCCAACGCGTCTCGACCCGGTCCGCCGCCACGTGGCCGCCATAGACAAGGGCATCGCGCACGGCATCGGCACGTCGATGCGACAAGCGCATGT
>PKWQ01000208.1 GCA_003133265.1 Acetobacteraceae bacterium | reverse complement strand
CCTTCACCCAGTTCGTGCCCGGCCACGTTCACCTGAAGGACCTCGGCCAGCTGGTCGCGCGGGAAATCGAGGCATCGGGCGGCGTCGCCAAGGAATTCAACACCATCGCGGTCGATGACGGCATCGCCATGGGCCATGACGGCATGCTGTACAGCCTGCCGTCGCGCGAGCTGATCGCCGATTCCGTGGAATACATGGTCAATGCCCACTGCGCCGACGCGCTGGTGTGCATCTCCAACTGCGACAAGATCACGCCGGGCATGCTGATGGCCTCGCTGCGGCTGAATATCCCCACCATCTTCGTCTCCGGCGGCCCGATGGAGGCCGGCAAGGTGACGCTGGCCGGCAAGACCCAGAAAATCGACCTGATCGACGCCATGATCACCGCCGCCAATCCCACCGTCTCCGACGCCGACGTGGAGGTGATCGAGCGCTCCGCCTGCCCGACCTGTGGTTCCTGCTCCGGCATGTTCACCGCCAACTCGATGAACTGCCTGATCGAGGCGCTGGGCCTCGGCCTGCCCGGCAACGGCACCGTCGTCGCCACCCATGCCGACCGCAAGGGCCTGTTCCTGGAAGCCGGGCGCACCATCGTCGACCTCGCCAAGCGCTACTACGAGCAGGACGACGCCTCCGTGCTGCCGCGCAGCGTCGCCACCTTCCAGGCATTCGAGAACGCCATGACGCTGGACATCGCCATGGGCGGCTCGACCAACACCGTGCTGCATTTGCTCGCCGCCGCCTACGAGGCGGAGGTGCCCTTCACCATGAAGGACATCGACCGGCTGTCGCGCCGCGTGCCGGTGCTGTGCAAGGTCTCGCCGTCGGTCGCCGACGTGCATGTGGAAGACGTGCACCGCGCCGGCGGCATCCTCGGCATCCTGGCCGAGCTCGACCGCGCCGGGCTGATCGCGCGCGACGTTCCCTCCGTGCATGCCCCGACGCTGGGCGCGGCGATGGACCGCTGGGACGTCACGCGCAGCGGCAGCGAGACGGTGAAGCGCCTGTTCAGCGCCGCGCCGGGCGGCATCCCCTCGATCGTCGCCTTCAGCCAGTCGGCGCGCTGGGACAGCCTGGACCTCGACCGCGAGAAGGGCGTGATCCGCGACGTGGCGCATGCCTTCTCCAAGGATGGCGGGCTGGCGGTGCTGTATGGCAACCTCGCCGAGGACGGCTGCATCGTGAAGACCGCCGGCGTCGATGCCTCGGTCCTGACCTTCTCCGGCCCGGCGCGCATCTGCGAGAGCCAGGACGAGGCGGTGGAGAAGATCCTCGGCGGCAAGATCGCCCCCGGCGACGTGGTGCTGGTGCGCTACGAGGGGCCGAAGGGCGGGCCNNGGCATGCAGGAGATGCTGTATCCGACCAGCTACCTGAAATCGAAGGGCCTGGGAAAAGTCTGCGCCCTGGTCACCGACGGCCGCTTCTCCGGCGGCTCGTCCGGCCTGTGCATCGGCCACCTGTCCCCCGAAGCCGCCGAGGGCGGGCTGGTCGGGCTGGTCGAGGACGGCGACATCGTCGAGATCGACATCCCGAACCGGCGCATCCATCTGGCGGTGGACGACACGACCATCGCCACCCGCCGCGCCGCGATGGAGGCGAAGGGCGCTGGAGCCTGGAAGCCCGCCACACGCAAGCGCAAGGTCTCGGCGGCGCTGCGCGCCTACGCCGCGATGACCACCAGCGCGGCTCGGGGGGCTGTACGGGTGGTGTGATTCCGGGGTTGTCCCGTGGTCGAAGGAATTTTTCCGGCCACGGCGATGCCCGACCCCGACTGGTGGCAGACGCTTTGGCCGCGGCCTGACGACGTCCTGGCCAAGCTCGGCATCGCGCCCGGGATGGAGGATGCCGTCGATCTCTGCTGCGGCGACGGGCTTTTCACCGTGCCGCTGGCCAGCATGGCGCGGCGTATTGTCGCGATCGACCTCGACCCGGAGATGGTGGACAAGGCCCGGGCACGGACCGCCGCCGCCGGCGTGGCGAACTGCGCCTTTGTCGTGGGCAATGCCTACGACCTCACTGGTTTCGTGTCGGTCCCGGTGGACCTCGTCTTGATGGCGAATACGTTCCACGGAGTTCCCGATAAGGCGCGGCTCGCACGCGCCGTTGCCTCCGTGCTGAAGCAAGGCGGTCGTTTCGTCGTCGTCAACTGGCACCGGCGCCCGCGCGAAGAAACGATTGTCCTCGGCCAGCCGCGCGGGCCGAGAACCGAGATGCGGATGACGCCGGAGGAGGTTATCGCAGCGGTCGCGCCAGCCGGACTGCGGCCGGTGCGGGTCGTCGAGCTGCCACCTTACCACTACGCCGCGATCTTCGAGCGGCAACCGGAATAATCAGCGAGCAGTCGCGGGGGGTAAGCGAAGCGCCACCCACGCTCGCTCTATCACCTTTTGAATTGCGGCTGCATCCGGCTGTTGCCGCCGCCAGGGGCAACCATGGGCGCGGCGCCAACGCTGCTAGCGCTGCCACGGCTGTTAAAGTTATGCGTCCGGTCACCCGCGCCGCTGCTTGTGCCGCCGATGGTGTTGTTCGACCTGGTATCCCCACTCCCGCCGCCCACGAGCGTGGCCGCCCCGGTCCCGGTGTCCCCGCCGGCAGCGGCCATGACCACGCCGGCCCCGGCCCCGGAGATCGACGGTCCGCCGGCGGCGGCACCAAGGATCGTGGTAGCGCCCACACCGGATATATCTATCGTCATGGCAAGGCCGAATGTCGCCACCGCGCCAGCGAGCCCGAGCACATCGCGCCGGTCCAGCATGGTTATGGGCTGGGTTGTCTTGTGGTCAGCCATGTCCGCTTTCCTTTCCGCTGGCCACCCTGGCACCAGCTTGGCCGGTATCATCCGAGATCCCACAGCAGGGCCGCGATAATGGCACCGCACGCGCCATATAGCGCATTGGTCCAAATATTTTACAACGAAACCGCACGAGGACATCTGGGCGCTCGGACCCGGCCAATAGTTTCATCGGTTGCCGGTTCGGGCCAGTCCCAAAGAAAAATCCCCTTTGCACCCCATTAACCAGCCCTCCGTAGGGTCGGCCGGTTCTTCGAGGGGAAAAACCATGGAACGGCTCATCGCCCGCTTCTGGCTCGCGCGGATCGTGCGCGACCTGCCGATCGGCTTCAAGCTGGCGATGACCGTGTTCGGCGCGCTGTCGATGCTGACCGCCGTGTCGTTGTTCGCGCTGGATCGGCTGGGCTTCGTGACCGCCATGCAGCAGGCCGTCGCGGCGCAGTCGGCGGTCGAGCGCCAGGTGGAGCGCAGCCTGATCGCGGCGCAGGAACTCCGCGCCGTCAGTCGGGAACTCCAGGTCCAGCAGACCGTGCGCGGCGTCCAATCCACCCTGGACCGCGCCACGAAGCAGACCGAGCTCGCCACGACGCTGATGCGCCAGATCAATGTCGATCAGGACCAGCCGTTGCTCGATCAGGCGCTGGTTCGTCTCGACGCCCTGATGGACGCCATCAAACGGGCCGCGGAATTACGCACCGACATGATCGCCGCCCGGCAGAAACGGCTGTTCCAGGCGCGTCCGGTGTTCGACGCGGCCTTGAACACACTGGTCGACGAACTCACCCGGGGCACCGCCATGGAGAGCGGCGTCGCCTTGGTACGCGATACAGCGGCGTCTTCCGCCCAGGCCGATCAGCACGACCCCGGCATCGAGGCGGTGAACCGCTACCGCCTCGCCATGAGTCGCGTCCAGGGCGCCGCCCTGATGTTCATGGCCACCGGCAACGGATCGGCCGCCAACGACATCCACGACGCGACGGACGATGCCGCGACCAGCATGGCCGCCATCCTGTCCGGCCCCGTACCGGAGGCCGTCCAGGCCGATGCCCGCCTCGTCGATGCCATCGGCAAGGGCATCGCCGAGGCCTCGGCCGATCTGATCGCCATGTCGCGGCAATTGGACCAGGTCGCCGGCGCCGAGGTCGAGAGCGCCGGCCAGGCCATGCAGGCGGCCTTCGAGACATTCGCCACGACCGCCGCCGACCGCGAGCGCGCGGCCTCCGACACCGTGCTGACGGCCGGTAGCCAGGCGTCGAACAACATCCTGATGGTGGGCGGCGGGGCCGCCGTGCTGATCATCACCCTTGGGGTGATGGTGATCCGCATGCTCGCCGGGCCGATCGGCCGCCTGACCCTGATCGTCCAGTCGATCGCCGGCGGGAAGACCGACCAGACGGTGCCCTACACCGCCTGGGGGGAAGAGATCGGTCGCATGGCGGCCTCGGTCGAAACCCTGCGCACGGTGATGCGGCAGACCTTCATCCAGAGCCAGATGATCGAGCAATTGCCGGTCGGCGTGATGACCGCCGAACCGACGGGCGCGTTTCGCATCACCTATCTGAACGCCGAGGCCCGGCAGATCCTGGAAACCGTGCAAGATGCGCTGACGGTTTCGGTCGATGAATTGCTCGGCCAGAGCATCGATACCTTTCACCCGGATTTTCGCCAGCACCATGCCCTGATCGCCGATCCGGCGAACCTGCCGCACCGGATGCGGATGATCCTGGGCGCGGAAACGCTCGACCTGCGGATCAGCGCCATCTTCGACCGGGATGGCGGCTATGCCGGCCCCCTGCTGACCTGGCGCCGGGCAACCGGGCAGGTGCGTCTGGTGGAGCAGTTCGAGCAAAGCGTCGGCGCGATCGCCCGCACGGTCGCCGAATCGGCCGAGGGCATGCGGCAGGCGGCGTCGGTCATGCGGCAAAGCGCCATCGCCGCCGGTGAGCGTGCCATGGCGGTGTCCGCCGCATCGGATCAGGCGTCCGCCAGCGTCAACACCGCCGCCGCCGGCACCGAAGAAATCGCGGTCTCGGTCGCCGAAATCGCCCGCCAGGTCGCCGAATCCGCCCAGATCGCCGCCACCGCCGTTTCCGAGGCGCGGGCGACCGATGCCAGTGTCAGCGGCCTGAGCGAGGCGGCCGAACGGATCAGCGCCGTCGTGCAGCTGATCAACGACATCGCCGGGCAGACCAACCTGCTCGCGCTGAACGCCGCCATCGAGGCCGCCCGGGCCGGCGNNCCATCGAGGCGGCCCGCGCCGGTGAGGCCGGGAAAGGCTTCGCCGTCGTGGCCGGCGAGGTGAAGACCCTGGCGACCCAAACGGCGAAGGCCACCCAGGAGATCGGCGGCCAGATCGCCGCCATGCAGCAGGCGACCAGACAGGCGGTGACGGCCCTGCGGTCCATCGGCGGCACCATCCAGCGGATGAACGAGATCGCCACCACCATCGCCAGTTCGGTCGAGCAGCAGGGGGCGGCGACCCAGTCGATCGCGCAGGCGGTGCAGCACGCGGCGGCGGGAACCGCCGAGGTCAACACCAACATCGCCGCGGTCACCCATGTGGTGGAGGAGACCGGCAGCAAAGCGGGCGGCGTGCTGGAATCGGCGACGACGATGACCGAGCAAGCGGCGGTGCTGAAACAAGAGGTCGCGAAGTTCCTGCTGGCGGTGCAGCAAGCGGCGTAAGGCCCAGGTCTGGTTTCCCCCTACCGCGCACCCCGAAACGCAACCAGCGCCTGCACCCGCAGCGCCGAGGCCAGCGGCTGCTCGGGGCCGCGTGCGGCGTCGGTCTCCGCAACCAGGGCCGACAGCGCGCAGCCGCGGTCGCGGGCGATGTCG
>PKWQ01000031.1 GCA_003133265.1 Acetobacteraceae bacterium | reverse complement strand
GTTCGCCGCGGCACCGCCGCCCGCGCCGCCAGAGCAGCCGGACGAGGCCGCGGAACCCGATCCGCTGCACGCCGCGCTGGCCGCGATCGACCCGGATCGTCTCACCCCGCGGGAAGCGATGGAAAAACTCTATGCGCTGAAAGCAATCCTAGCTGTTTCCGACGGCTGACGGACGGATTAGCATCACGGGATGTTGACACCGACACCCTTGCCAAAAGCCCCGGATGCGGCCGCAGGCGTGCTGAGCGAAGCACTCGCCGAACTGGCCCGCGAATCCGGTGGACAGGTCCCGCGCGACGCAGCACTCGGCACGTTCCGCCGGCNNATGTGCAGACCGCGTTCGAGCACGACGAGCTGACCGGGCTGGAAGCGGCGCGGCTGCTGGCCGCGCTGACCGACGGGGTGATCGGGGCGCTGTTCGAGCATGCCACCTCGCCCGCCGTGCTCGGCAAGCCGGACCGGCTCAGCCTGGCCGCCACCGGCGGCTACGGGCGCGGGGTGCTGGCGCCGTTCAGCGATATCGACCTGCTGTTCCTGACCGCGCGCCGGCCGAGCAAGCACACGCTGCAGGTCGTGGAATACATCCTGTATTTCCTGTGGGACCTGGGGCTGAAGGTCGGGCACGCCACCCGCTCGGTCGACGAGTGCCTCAGCGAGGGGGCGAAGGATTCCACCATCCGCACCTCCCTGCTCGACGCGCGCCGGCTGACCGGCGACGAGGCGCTGTTCCTGGATTTCCACAAACGGTTCCGCGCCGCCTGCGTCAAGGCCGGCGCCAAGAACTACATCGCCGCCAAACAGGCCGAGCGCGACGTGCGCCATCGCCGCTACGGCGACAGCCCGTTCGTGGTGGAGCCGAACATCAAGGAGGGTCGCGGCGGCCTGCGCGATCTGCAAACGCTCTACTGGCTCGCGCGCTACGTGTTCGACGCCCAGACCATGTTGGAGATCGCCGGGCTGGACGCGCCGGGCGGCGCCATCCTCTCTCCGATGGAAGCCAAGCACGCGCGACGGTCCTGGGAGTTCCTGTGGACCGTGCGCTTCCACCTGCATTACGTCGCCGGGCGGGCGGAGGATCGGCTGACCTTCGACCTGCAACCCGTGGTCGGCGCGCGCATGGGCTACACCCGCCACGGCCGCCAGGACGGCGTGGAGCGGTTCATGCGCCACTATTTCCTGACCGTGCGCGAGGTGGTGCGGCTGACAAGGGTGCTGGAGCCGGCGATCATCCGCGCCGCGCTCGGGCCTCCGGCGATCGCGCGCCAGACCGACAAGGCGCTGCTGGCGGCCGGCTTCGTGCTGGCCGACGGCAAGCTGCTGACGGCGACGGGGCGCGATTTCGTCACCGAACCGACGCAGATGCTGCGCATCCTGCAAGTCGCGCGCGACCGCGACCTGGAACTGCATCCGCTGGCCTTCCGCGCATTGATCCGCAACGAGCGGCGGGTGATCAGCCTGCGCGGCAACCCGCGCGCGGCCGAATTGTTCATGAACCTGATGTGCAACCCGAACCCCGAACGGGCCGACGGGGCCCGCTGGCTGGCGATCCTGAACGAGGTCGGTTTCCTGGGCCGCTTCCTGCCGGACTGGGCGCGCGTGGTCGGGCAGATGCAGTTCGACACCTACCATGTGTTCACCGTCGACGAGCACACGATCGAGGCGATCAAGGTACTGAACGCGCTGGAACGCGGCGAGCTGCGCGAGATCGCGCCCGTCGCCACCGGCCTGATCCATGAACTGCAATCGCGCCGGGCGCTGTATGTGGCGATGCTGCTGCACGACATCGCCAAGGGGCGCGGCGGCGACCATTCCCAGATCGGCGCGGAGATCGCGCTGTATGTCGGCCCCGCGCTCGGCCTGTCGGCGGAGGAGACCGAAACGGTTTCCTGGCTGGTGCTGCACCACCTGCTCTTGAGCCAGACCGCGTTCAAGCGCGATATCGACGACCCGAAGACCATTCTGGATCTGGCCGAGGTGATCCAGTCGCCGGAGCGGCTGCGCCTGCTGCTGGTGCAGACCGTCGCCGACATGCGCGCGGTGTCGTCCAAGGTGTGGAACAACTGGAAGGCGACGCTGCTGCGCGATCTCTATTCGCGCGTCGCCGAGGTGCTGGCCGGCGGGCTGTCCACCACCGAACGCGACGTGCGCGTCGCCCGCGCCAAGAAGGCTGTCGCGGCGATGCTGGGCGAGTGGCCGCGCAAGGATGTGGAGGCGTTCACCGCGCTCGGCTATCCCGCCTACTGGCTGTCCTTCGATCCGGACACCCACGCGCGCCACGCCGGATTGATCCGCGACGCCGAGAAGCGGGGCGCGCCGCTGACGGTGGACACCCAGCCGCTGCCGGCGCGGGCGGTGACGGAAGTGACCGTGTATGCCGCCGACCACGCCGGGCTGTTCAGCCGCATCGCCGGCGCGCTCGCGGTGGCCGGCGCCTCGATCGTCGATGCCCGCATCCACACCATGACCAACGGCATGGCGCTGGATACCTTCTGGATTCAGGACGCCGCCGGCGGCACCTTCGATGCGCCGCACCGGCTGGCGCGGCTGTCGGTGCTGATCGAACAGGCGCTGTCGGGCCGCATCCGCCTGGGCGCGGAAATCCGCAAGATGTCGAAAGGCCTGATGGGCCAGCGCGTGCGGGCGATCCATGTGCCGCCGCGCGTGGTGATCGACAACCGCGCCTCCAACACCCACACGGTGCTGGAAGTGAACGGCCGCGACCGGCCGGGCCTGCTGCACGACGTGACCGCGGCGATCAGCGAGCAGGGATTGCAGATCGCCTCGGCGCACGTAACCACCTACGGCGTGCGCGCGGTGGACGTGTTCTACGTGAAGGACGTGTTCGGCCTGAAGGTGGAAAACGAACGCCGGCTGGCGCAACTGCGCGAGGCGCTGCTGGCGGCGCTGGAGAACCCCGAGGTGGCGATCCACACGCCCGAGACCGTCGAGGCCCAGCACGCCCCCAGACGCCGCCGGACAGCAGCGGCGGCCGCCGCCGCCGCCGCGGCAGCGGCAGCGGGATAGTCAGGCGACGAGGCGCCGCCGCCGGATTGCCCGGAACATTCAGCCCCGGCCATAGACCGCCTGGGCGTTGCCCCGGACGAACTGCCGGCGCTGTTCCTCGGAAATCCGCAACGGCAGCGCCTGGGCGGGATCGTCGTAATCCCAGTGCGGGTAGTCGGTGGCGAACAGCAGCCGGTCCCAGCCCAGCCATTCGATCGTATCGAGCAGATGCGCGCCAGTCGTTTCAGGCCGCCAGTCTTTTCAGGCCGTGTGTCGTTTCAAGCCGGCGTTTCGTTTCAGGCCGGCGTTCGGGCTGCCGGGCGCGGCTAGCCCGGCAGCTTGACCAGCAGGTCGCCGCCCTCGATTTTCACCTCGAAGACATCCAGGTCCTTGTCGATCGGCGCGCCCTGGCCCTTGCCGGTACGCACGTCGAAGCGCCCGGCGTGCAACGGGCATTCGATGCAACCATCCTCCAGCCAGCCGTCCGACAGCAGCGCGAACTCATGCGTGCAGATATTGTCGCTGGCGCAATAGTCTCCGCCGGGCAGATGGTAGATCGCGACGTCGCGCTCCCCGACGCGCACCCCCAGCACCTGCCCCTCCGCCACGTCCGCCGTTGCCGCCACGCGCACCCAGCCAGCTTCCGCCATGTCGTTCTTCCTTTCTTCGGCGATGATCAAGATATGAGAGAATCCGTATCGCGCGCCAACTCCGCCGCGCACCGCAAATCCGCGACGAAGGCCGCGTATTCGCGCGCCTTGCTCGCCGCATCCGGCAGGCGCAGCAAATAGGAGGGATGCACGGTGATCAGCGCCGGCTGCCCATCGGGCAGCGTGAACCCCCGGCCGCGCTCGCGTCCGATGGTAACCAGCCGCCCCAGCACCGCCTGCGCCGCCGTCGCGCCCAGCAGCACGATCAGCGCCGGGCGCAGCACCTCCCGCTCGCGCGCCAGCCAGACGCCGCAAGCGGCGATCTCGGCCGCTTCCGGCTTCTGGTGGATGCGTCGGGTGCCGCGCGGGACGAACTTGAAATGCTTCGCGGCGTTGGTGACGTAGCTGGCGCGCCGGTCGATCCCGGCTTCCTCCAGCGCCCGGTCCAGCAATTGTCCGGCGGGGCCGACGAAGGGCCGGCCGATCACGTCCTCCTGGTCGCCGGGCTGCTCGCCGACGAACATCAGCCGCGCATCGCCGGGCCCCTCGCCGAACACGGTCTGCGTCGCCGGCCCGGCCAACGGGCAGCGTGTGCAGCCGGCGGCGTCCGATTGCGCCGCATCCAGCTCCGGCGCCGCACGCCCGCGCAGCACCACCGGCCCGAGCGACGGCTGGTCCGGCGGGCGCGGGGCCTCGTCC
>PKWQ01000181.1 GCA_003133265.1 Acetobacteraceae bacterium | reverse complement strand
ATGGCCCGGCCGATGCCGCGCGTCCCGCCGGTGACGACCGCGATCGGCTTCATTGCGCCGTGGTTCCGCCATCGACCGGCAGGACCACCCCGGTCAGGAACGAGGCGGCGTCGGATGCCAGGAACGCCACGGCGTTGGCGATCTCCTCCGGCCGGGCGAACCGGCCGAGCGGCACCGCCGCGCGATAGGCGTCGTGCGAGGCGGTAGGAAACCGTTCCGGATGGCGCGCCGCCAGCTCGGCGATCACCGTGCCCAGCATCTTCGTGTTCGTGCTGCCCGGAGCGATCGCGTTCACCCGGATGTTGTGGCTCGCCCAATCCAGCGCCGCGCTGCGCGAGAGCTGGGCGATCGCCGCCTTGCTCGCGCCATAGGCGGCACTGGCCTGCTTGCCGATCAGCGCCTGATCGGAGGCGATGTTGACGATCGCGCCTTTCCCCCGCGCGATCATTCCCGGCAGCACCGCGCGCATCAGCGCGTAGGGCGCGAGGAAATTCACCCGAAACACCCGCTCCACCTCGGCCAGCGAGGTTTCCAGCACGCTTCCCAGCACCGTCACGCCGGCATTGTTGACCAGGATGTCCATCGGGCCGTGCCGCGCGATCAGCGCCGCCGCGCGCGCTTCCAGCGTGGCGGTGTCGGACAGGTCGAATTCGGGCAGATCGAGGCCGATCACCTCGGCGCCCTCGCGCTCGAACAGCCGCGCCACCGCCGCCCCGATGCCGCCGCGATGGCCGGTGACGATGGCGCGCCGGCCCTTGAGGCCGAATACGATTCCTGTCTCCGCGTCGTCCGGCATTTCCGCTCCCTGCGCTTATTTCATATAACAGGGTAACTCCCCGGTGCGGTAGTGACAGGCCGGGATACGAAACAAAGGGACGCCTCGATGAAATGGTTCGCCGCGTTGCTGGCTTTGTTGGTGACGTCCGTGATCGCCGGGCGCGCGGCGGCGGCGGACAAGGTGATCTTCGGCCTGGACTGGAAGGCGGAGGCCGAATACGGCGGCTATTACCAGGCGGCGGCCACCGGCCTGTATGCCAGGCACGGCCTGGATGTCTCGATCCAGCAGGGCGGGCCGCAGGTGAACCATACCCAGCTGCTGCTGGCCGGGCGGCTCGATTTCAACATCGCCTCCAACAGCTTCACCGCGCTCAATTTCGTCAAGCAGAGCATCCCCTTCCGCGCCGTCGCGGCGATGTTCCAGAAAGACCCCTCGGTGCTGATCGCCCATCCGGGCCAGGGCAACGACAGCTTCGCCGCGCTGAAGGGCAAGCCGATCCTGATCAGCGCGGACACACGCGTCGGCTGGTGGAATTTCCTCCGAGCCAAATACGGCTACGACGACAGCCAGATCCGCCCCTACACCTTCAACCTCGCCCCGTTCCTGGCAGACAAAGCCGCGATCCAGCAGGGCTTCCTCGGCTCCGAACCGTTCTCGATCAAACAGGCCGCCGGGTTCCAGCCCGTCGTGCTGCTGGTCGCGGATGCCGGTTTCGCCGGCTACGCCAGCCTGATCGCCGCGTCCGACAAGCTGATCCAGGCCAACCCCGATCTGGTGCGGCGCTTCATCGATGCCTCGATCGAGGGCTGGTATTCCTACCTTTACGGCGATCCCGCGCCGGCGAACGCGCTGATCAAGCAGAACAACCCGGAAATGACCGACGCGCTGATCGCCTACGGGCGCGACTCGCTGAAGGCGCACGGCATCCTCGATTCCGGCGACGCGCTGAAGACCGGCATCGGCACCATGACCCCGGCCCGCTGGGCGGAGTTCCACCGCACCATGGCGAAACAGGGCCTGTATCCCGCCGACCTCGATGTCGGCCGCGCCTACACGCTGCAATTCGTCAACAAGCGCGTCGGCATGGAGTTGAAGCGCTAGTGCTGTCCGTCGCATCGGTCGGGCGGCGGTTCCCGGACGGGACGGTGGCGCTGCGCGATGCCTCGCTGCGGCTGGAGCAGGGCGATTTCGTGGCCCTGCTCGGCCCCTCCGGCTGCGGCAAAACGACGCTGCTGCGGCTGATCGCGGGGCTGGACCGCCCCGATTTCGGGCATCTGGCCTGGGACGCCGGGCACGCGCCGGATCCGGGCGAGATCGGCGTCGTGTTCCAGGACGCGACGCTGCTGCCCTGGGCCAGCGCCGAGGACAACGTGTTCCTGCCGCTCCGGCTGCGCGGCGTGGCGCGGGAGACCGCGTTGCCGAAGGTGCGCGCCGTGCTTTCCCAGGTCGGGCTGGACGGCTTCGAGCGGTTCCGCCCGCGCCAGTTGTCGGGTGGGATGCGGATGCGCGTCTCCATCGCCCGCGCCCTGGTTACCCGCCCGCGCCTGCTGCTGATGGACGAGCCGTTCGCCGCGCTGGACGAGTTCACCCGCCACAGGCTGCAAGCCGACCTGATCGCGCTGTGGCGCGCGATCGGCTGCACCATCGTCTTCGTCACCCACTCGATCTACGAGGCCGCCTTCCTGGCCCGTCGCATCGTGCTGATGACCCCGCGCCCCGGCCGCNNGCGGAGGTTTCCCGTGGCATGGAACAGGCGATGGGACCGAGATGAGCCCCGCCTTCATCCGCATCGCGCCGATGCTGTTCGGGCTGCTGGCGTTCGGCGTCTGGGAAGGGCTGGTGCGCGCGTTCGCCGTTCCCGTCTATCTGGTGCCGGGGCCGCTCGCCATCATCGCCGCCTTTCTGGCCGATCCGGCCGGGCTCGGCGCCTCGCTGCTGTCCACGCTGGTGGTCACTTTCACCGCGCTGGTTGCCGCCGCCGCGCTTGGCGTGGCGCTGGCGCTGGCGATGGCGGCGAGCCGGCTGGCGCGCGCGGCGATCCTGCCCTGGGCGGTGGTGCTGCAGGTCACCCCGATCGTCGCCATCGCGCCGCTGGTGATCATCTGGGTCGGCGATCCGTTCGCCGCCCTGGTGGTCTGCGCCACCATCGTCGCCTTCTTCCCGGTGTTCGCCAACACCGCCACAGGGCTTGCCTCCGCGCCGCCGGAACTCGCCGACCTGTTCCGGCTGTACGGCGCCTCGCGCTGGCACACGCTGTGGCTGCTGCGGCTGCCCGCCGCGCTGCCCTATTTCCTGTCCGGGCTGCGCATCTCCGGCGGGCTGGCGCTGGTCGGCGCCGTGGTGGCGGAGTTCGTCGCCGGCTCCGGGGGCTTTGCGTCCGGCCTTGCCTACCGCATCCTGGAGTCCGGCTACCGGCTGGAAATTCCCCGCATGTTCGCCGCCCTGGTGCTGCTCTCGCTCGCGGGCATCGCGATCAATGTGGGGCTTGGTGCCTTCGGCGCGGCGATCCTGCGGCGCCGGGGGGAGACCCATGACAAGGAGGAAACGCCCCATGAGCGATAAAGCTATCGTCAACATGCGCACCTACACCGTCCGCCTGCGCGGCATCCCCGAATATCTCCGTCTGTTCGAGGAACTCGGCCTGCCGATACAGGTCCGCCATCTCGGCCCGCCGGTCGGGTTCTATATCAGCGAGATCGGGGCGCTGAACCAGGTGGTGCATCTCTGGGGCTTCGACAGCCTGGCCGACATGGAGGCGCGCCGCGCCAGGCGCAACGCCGATCCGGACTGGCCGAAATACCTCGCCGCCTCCGCCGGGTTCATCACCGCCCAGGAAGACCGCATCATCCGCCGCGTTGTCTTCAAGAGCCTTGGCGGGTAGGGCTGGGGCGGGTAAGGCTTGAACAGCGGTGTGGGGCTTGCGACAACCCCGTGCCGCGAGTTCGCGAGGGACCAGTGAAGACCACCAAGACATTGACCGAAGGCCAGCGCGCCTACGAAGCCAAACGCGCCGCGAAGGCGGGCATGAGCCTGGACAAATGGCTGACCAGCAAGCAACGCGCCCAGGAAGCCGAGGCGCGCGCGCGGGAAAAGGCGGCCGAGCCGCCGAAGCCGGCGAAGAAACCCGGCTTCATCGGCCGGCTGATCGAGCGGGCCCACAAGCCGCTTTAGCCACGGCCGCTTTAGCCGCGCACGCCGACTGGTCGGTCGATCCGCGCAAGCGCTGGGTGGCGGTTGCCTGCCGCGACGGCACTGGCTGGCGGCTCGCCGTGCCGGAGCCGGTCGGCGATGTCGCCACCTTCCTGCCCAGGCTGCGCCAGCGTGCCGGCGGCGGCGCGGTCGCGCTCGGCGTCGATCTGCCGCTCGGCCTGCCGCGCGCCTATGCCGCGCACCGCGACGAGCACAACTTCCCCGCATTCCTGCGCGCCCTGGCCGACCGGCCGGAGTTCTTCCGCG
>PKWQ01000204.1 GCA_003133265.1 Acetobacteraceae bacterium | reverse complement strand
GCGGAACAGCGGCCAGTAGCCGCAGGCAACGGCGAGGTCCTGCTGACGCATGCCGAATTGCATATCGATGCCGTGCGCGATGCAGTGGCTGTAGGCCAGGATGATCGAGGGGCCGTCGTACGCCTCCGCCTCACGGAACGCCAGCAGGGTTTGTTGCGGGTTGCCGCCCATCGCCACCTGCGCGACATAGACATTGCCGTAGGCGATCGCCTGGAGGGCGAGGTCCTTGCGCGCCGTGCGCTTGCCGGCGGTCGCGAACTTAGCCACCGCGCCGAGCGGGGTCGCCTTGGACGCCTGCCCGCCGGTGTTCGAATAGACTTCGGTGTCGAGCACCAGCACGTTGACGTTGCGGCCGGATGCCAGCACATGGTCCAGGCCGCCATAGCCAATGTCGTAGGCCCAGCCGTCGCCGCCGACGATCCAGATGCTCCGCCGCACCAGGTGATCGACCACCGACAGCAGATCGCGGGCCGTCGCATCGTCCGCTGCCAGTTTGAGCAGTTTCGTCTTCAGCTCCGCGACACGGATGCGCTGGGCGTGGATTTCCGATTCCTGGATCTGCGGCGCGGTCAGTATCTCTCTCACCAAGGTCTCGCCAAGCAACGGCGCGAGTGAAGCGAGCCGTGTCTTCGCGAGGTCGAGATGCTTGTCGGCGGCGAGGCGGAAGCCCAGCCCGAATTCCGCGTTGTCCTCGAACAGCGAGTTCGACCATGCCGGGCCGCGGCCTTCGCTGTTGCTGCTCCAGGGCGTCACCGGCAGGTTGCCGCCGTAGATCGACGAGCAGCCGGTTGCATTCGCAATCATCGCCCGATCGCCGAACAACTGGGACAGCAATTTGAGGTACGGGGTTTCGCCGCAGCCGGCGCAGGCGCCGGAGAAGGCGAACAGCGGTTCGAGGAACTGCACGCCCCGCACGTTGGCGAAGTCGACGCGGGCGCGGTCGTTCATCGGCAGGTGCTCAAAGAAGGCGATGTTCTCGCGCTCGGCGTCGCAGATCGGCGCCTTGGGCGCGAGGTTGATCGCCTTGACGCCGGGGTCCACCAGGCTGTGGGCGGGGCAGGCTTCGGTGCAGAGGGCGCAGCCGGTGCAGTCTTCGACATAGAACTGCAACGTGAAACGAACGCCCGGATATCCGCGTATATTGACCGGCGCCGACTTGAAACTGTCAGGCGCGCCGGCAAGGCGTGCCTCGTCGTAGTATTTGGCGCGGATCACGCTGTGCGGGCAGACGAAGCTGCACTGGCCGCACTGCACGCAGATATCGGTTTCCCACACCGGCACGAAGGCCGCGATATTGCGCTTTTCCCAGACAGCGGTGCCGGACGGATAGGTGCCGTCGATCGGCATTAGGCTGACCGGGATTTCCTCGCCACGCCCCTCCATCATCATCGCGGTCACTTGGCGCACGAACGCCGGCGCGTCCGCCGGTACGATCGGCGGCCGGTCGAACCGGCTGCTCGCCGCGTCGGGGATGCTCACCTCATACAGACACGCCAGCGTGCGATCGACCGCCTGGAAGTTCTGCGCGACGACAGCCTCGCCTTTCCCGCCATACGTCTTGCGGATTGCCCCCTTGATCTGTTGCAGCGCCTGTTCGCGGGGCAGCACGCCGGAGATCGCAAAGAAGCAGGCCTGCAGAACCGTGTTGGTGCGGTTCTTCAGTCCCGCCTCGCGCGCCACCTTGGACGCATCGATGACGAAGAAGCGCAGCTTCTTGTCGATGATCTGCTGCTGCACCGAACGCGGCAGATGGTTCCAGACGGCATCGGCGCCGAACGGGCTGTTGAGCAGGAAGGTGGCGCCGGGGACCGCGATCCGCAGCATGTCCAGCCGTTCCAGGAAGGCGAACTGGTGGCAGGCGACGAAGTTCGCGGCATTGACAAGATAGGGCGAGCGGATCGGGCGCGGCCCGAAGCGCAGATGCGAGACGGTTTGCGCGCCGGATTTGTGCGAATCGTAGACGAAATAGCCTTGGGCAAACAGGCTGGCGTCCTCGGCGATGATCTTGACGCTGTTCTTGTTCGCACCGACCGTGCCGTCCGAACCGAGGCCATAGAACACCGCCCGCACAACGTCGTCCGGCTCGATCGAAAAATTCGGGTCGAATGTCAGGCTGGTGTGGGAAACGTCGTCGATGATCCCGACCGTGAAGCCGTTCTTCGGCTCCGGCTTCTGGAGTTCGTCGAACACGGCCTTGGCCATCGACGGACTGAAATCCTTGGAGGACAGGCCGTAGCGCCCGCCGATGACCTTCGGGAAGCTGCGGCGCTCCCCGTGCGCGACGGCCTGTGCCAGCGTGGTGACGACATCGAGGTAGAGCGGTTCGCCGGGGGCGCCGGACTCCTTGGTTTGTTCGAGAACCGCTATGGCGCGACAGCTTTCCGGCAGCGCCGCGAGGAAATGCGGCACCGAGAACGGACGGAACAGGCGCGGCTGAAGTACCCCGACCTTCTCCCCGGCACGGCGCAGCGCCGTCGCGGTCTCTCGCGCGGTCTCGGCGCCGGAACCCATGACGATGACAACCCGTTCGGCATCCGCCGGCCCGTCATAGTCGAACAGATGGTACTGCCGGTTGGTCAACTCAGAAAAACGATCCATTTCCGACTGCACGATCTCGGGCAGCTTGGCGTAGAACGGATTGACCGTCTCGCGGGCCTGAAAGAACGTGTCCGGGTTGTGCGCCGTGCCACGAATGAACGGATGCTCCGGGTTCAGCGCCCGCGCCCGATGCTCCCGGACCAGATCGTCGTCGATCATCGCCCGGATGTCGTCGTCGCTGAGCAGCGTCAGCGTGTTGACCTCGTGGGAGGTGCGGAAGCCATCGAAGAAATGGATGAACGGCAGCCGCGAGCGCAGAGTCGCGGCCTGGGCGATCAGCGCCGTGTCGTGTGCCTCCTGGACCGAGCCGGAGGAGAGCTGCGCGAAACCGGCCGCGCGGACCGCCATCACGTCGGAATGGTCGCCGAAGATCGACAGCGCCTGGGTGGCGATGGCGCGCGCCGCGATATGGAAGACCGTCGGGGTAAGCTCCCCGGCGATCTTGAACATGTTCGGGAACATCAGCAGCAGGCCCTGCGAGGAGCTGAAGGTCGTGGTCAGCGCGCCGGCCTGCAACGCGCCATGCACCGCCCCCGCGGCACCGCCTTCGCTTTGCATTTCCTGGACGATGGGGATGTTGCCCCAGATGTTCGTTACGCCAGCGTCGGCCCACTCATCGGCAAGCTCGGCCATGGTCGAGGAGGGCGTGATCGGAAAGATCGCGCACACCTCGTTGACCCGATAGGCCACATGGGCGACGGCGGTGTTGCCGTCCATTGTCGCAGTCCGCTGATCCATTCCGCTATCCCTCTGCTGCTTCCTGCCGATCGCCCGATTCCTGCCTGACCGACATCACATCGACTCGGGGATCATCTCGATCGCGTGACAGGGACATTGTTCGAAGCACACGGCGCAGCCGGTGCATTTGGCATAGTCGTAGCGGTAGCGCTGGCCAGGGCCCAGCTTGATGATCGCCTCCTCCGGGCAGGCGGCGTAGCAATTGTCGCACTCGAAGCAGTTGCCGCAGGACAGGCAGCGTTGCGCTTCCCGCCGTACCTCCGCCTCGCTCAGGCCGGCCATGACTTCCTCGAAGCCGCTCATGCGCGCGGCGGCGGAAAGCTCTTTCTGGAGCGTCGGATCGGCATCGCTGTAGACGGGCAGATGCAGCATGGCGAAACCGACGATTGGCGGCTTCGCGGGCTCCTCGTGCTGCTGGCCGCGCAGCCATGCATCGATATGCCGTGCGGCCCGCTTGCCGTGGCCAACGGCGATGGTTACCGTCCGCTCGCTCGGGACCATGTCGCCACCGGCGAAGATGCCGGGATGCCCGGTCATCATGCTGGCGCTGACCTTCACCACGCCGTCGGCGGCGAATTCAATTCCCGGCAGGTGGCGCAGGAACCCGCTATCGGTCTCCTGCCCGAGCGCCAGCACGATCGAGTCGGCGTGCAGCGTCTCGTACCGGCCGGTCGGCTGTGGGTAGCCCTTGGCGTCGAGCTCCATCATCTCGACGGTGAGGTCCGGGCCGACGACTTCCTTGATGGTGGTGAGCCACTTGATCTTGATGCCTTCCGCCAGCGCCTCGTCGGCTTCGAAGGCGTGCGCCGGCATATGTTCCCGGTCGCGCCGGTAGACGATCAGCGCCTCATCGGCGCCCAGCCGCTTGGCCGTGCGCGCCGCGTCCATCGCGGTGTTGCCGCCGCCATAGACGATCACCCGGCGGCCGAGTCGCGGGGCCTCGCCGGTGGTCACGCCGCGCAGCAGCGCGACGGCATCCAGCACGCGCGCGGCGTCGCGCGCCGGGATCTCGGCGTGCTTGCCGATATGGGCGCCGATGGCGATGAAGACGGCGTCGAACCCCCCCGCCTTCTGCTCCGCCAGAACGTCATCGACCGGATGATCGAGCACGATCCTGACGCCCATCGCCTCGATCCGGCCGATCTCGCGCATCAGGTCCGCCCGCGGCAGCCGGTAGGCGGGAATGCCGAAATGCATCATGCCGCCGGGCAGCGGTCCCGCCTCATGGATCTCCACCGAGTGGCCGAGGCGCGTCAGATGATAGGCGGCGGAAAGCCCGCTCGGGCCGGCGCCGACCACCAGGACGCGCTTGCCGCTCCGCTTGGCCGTGAGCGGATAGGGCCAATTCTCCGCCATGGCGAGATCGCCCAGGAAGCGCTCCACCGCATGGATGCTGACCGCTTCGTTCAGGTCCTTGCGATTGCAGCCGTCCTCGCACGGGTGATAGCAGACGCGCCCGTGTACCCCTGGCAGGGGGTTGTCCTGCACGAGCAGTTCCCATGCCCGCCGGTAATTCCCCGCCTGGGCGAGGGCGAGCCAGGCCTGGATATTCTCGCCCGCCGGGCAGGCGTGGTTGCACGGCGCCAGCAGATCGACATAGGTCGGCCGGCGCGCGCGCACGGGACCTGTTCCCTTCTGCGAGGTCAGGTCCATAACCGGCGTCATATCGCCCAGCTTTGCAGTCATTACGGCGCTCCCGGCGCTTGAGGGTGAGGCCGCGCGTGTCGCGGCGAGCAATGCGGCGCTCAGCCGCCGCGTCGCTTCGAGATGAAGCGCACCGCGATGTTGCTCGTCATGGGTATTGTTCCGGCCAGAGCGGGACCGGCCCGGCCGACGAAATGGCGGCAGGGTACGTGGTAGGCGCGAAAAGCAAGGCTTGGCATGACCCCCCCCAGGGCAGTTTGACGTCCCAGGCTCGGCCCGGCTGGATAGCCGGTCATTGATCTGCATCAACCCTGGCCATTCGCGGTATGTTCGGCGGCGCGAGCGTGCGTAGCGTACCCGTGCAGCCGCGACGGCTGCCGCGCGGCCAGGACAGCCGGCATCTCCCTGGCGGTCATCGCCGCCCCCCCGAAAATAACGCACCATCCAAATCTGGGACCGCACATCTAGCTTGCCTGCGCCGCCTCCAGCGGGCGGCCGAGATAGGATTCGATCACCGCCGGATGCTCCACCACTTCCTGTGGCGTGCCCTCGAACAGTTTCTCGCCGAAATTCAGCACGACCACGCGGCTGGTCAGTTTCAGGATGATCTCCACGAGGTGCTCGATCATCAGGATCGTCGTCCCGGTGGCATGGATGCGTTCCAGCACCTCGACGATCTCCGTCACCTCGGGGCCGGACAGGCCGCCCATGACCTCGTCCAGCAGCAGCAGCCGCGGGCGCACGGCCAGCGCCCGGGCCAGTTCCAGCTTTTTCTTGCCGGCGATGGTGAGGGTTCCCGCAAGCTGGTCGCGGATCGGCCACAGGCCGGTCAGTTCCAGCGGCGAGCGGGCGCGGGCGCGTCCCTCGGCGACGCCGATCCGCTCGCTGGCGGAGAACAGCGCCGCCGCCAGGACGTTGTCTTCCACCGACATCTCGCCGAACGGCCGCACCACCTGGAAGGTGCGGGCGATCCCAAGCCGGCAGATGCGGAACGGCGGCAGCGACTGGACCGGGTTGCCCTCGAACAGGATCGAACCGGAGCTGGGCTTGAGGTAGCCGGTGATGAGGTTGAGCAGGGTGGTCTTGCCGGCGCCGTTCGGGCCGATCACACCCAGGAAGTCGCCCTTCCGCACGGTGAAGCTCAGATCCCAGATGGCGCGCAGGCCGCCGAACTGCTTGGACAGGTTGCGCAGTTCAAGCATGGGACGCCGCCTCCGCGCCGATCGCCTTGTTCACCGCCCGCCCGATGAAGGCATCTCGCAGCGCCACCGCATCCGATAGCCCTGCCGCCGGGCCGCTGTGGACGATGCGGCCGTTGGCAAGGACATAGCCGCGCGTCGCCACGCTGAGAGCCGCGCGGGTGTTCTGCTCCACCAGCAGAATGCTGAGATTGGTGGACCGCGCCAGCAGGCGGATCGCATCGAACACCGCCACCACGATCATTGGCGCCAGACCGAGCGAGGGTTCGTCGAGCAGCAGCAGCCGCGGGTTGGCCATCACCGCGCGGCCGATCGCCAGCATCTGTTGCTCCCCGCCCGACATCAGGCCGGCTTTCTGCCGCCGCCGCTCGCTCAGGCGCGGAAACAGCGAATAGACGTCGGCCAGCTTGCCGGCCCGGCCCGCGCGGGCGTTGCGGTTGTACGAGCCGAGATACAGATTTTCTTCCACTGTCAGGTTGGGAAACACCTTGCGTCCTTCCGGCGCCAGCACCAGGCCCGCCCGCACCCGCTCATGCGAGGGCAGGCGCAGCAGGTCGGCGCCGTCGAACAGCACTTCGCCAGCCTGGCAGCGCACCAGGCCTGCCAGCACGCCCATCGTGGTGGTCTTGCCGGCGCCATTGGCACCGAGCAGGCAGACCACCTCGCCGGGCGCGACATCGAACGAGACGTCCTGCAGCACCGTCGAGCCGCTGTATCCCGCGCGGATGCCGCGCACCGACAGGGCGGCGCTCATCGCGCCATCTCCGTGGCGGTGTCGTCGGCCTTCCCGGCTCCGGCAATCCGGCCGGCCCACAGGTCGCACCAGAGGCCGTACAGGCCGCGCGGCATGAACAGGATGCCGAGCACCAGCACGACGCCATAGGCCAGCTGGCTGGCGCCTTCGTGCGCGCCCAGGCCAAGCCGCGTCGCTTCCGACAGGGCGACGATCGCAATGGCGCCGACGATCGGGCCGGCCACCGTGTACATGCCGCCCAGGATGGAGGCGATCTGCGATTCGATGGTGATATGCATGCTGAACGCCACATCGGGGTCGAGATAGCCGCCATACCAGGTGCTGATCGCTCCGGCGCCGGCAACCATCCCGGCCGAGATCGCCAGGATCGCCATGCGGTAGCGCAGCGGGTCCAGGCCCAGCATCTGGGCGGCACTCTCGTTGTTGCGCATGGCGCGGCAGGCGTAGCTGAAGGACGTGCGTGCCAGCCACACCGAGGCTGCGGCGCAGATCACGGCAGCGACCGCGCCAGCCACGAACAATGCGGTGCGCGGTACCTGCAACGCCTGCGGCAGATACAGTCCGGAGGCGCCGCCGGTCTGGTCCGGCAGCATGACAGTGGTGACGCGCAGCCCTTCGGCCAGCGCCAGGGTGCAGATCGCGAAGAAGATGCCGCGCAGCCGTCCCGTCGCCAGCGCCAGCACGCAGCCGAGCAGGGCGCCGACCGCCACCGCCAGCACCACGCCGCCGACCAGCGGCAGTCCCAGTCGCGTGGCGGCGATCATCGAGGCGTAGCTGCCCACGCCCCAGAACGCGGCATGGCCCAGCGAGACCAGCCCGGCGCTGGCCATCAGGTTCCAGCTGACGCTGACGATGATCAGCATGCTGATCTGGAACATCCAGTCGTTCACCTGCGGCATGTCCACGAAGGCCGAGGCGATCAGCGCCAGCCCCAGCAGCGCCGGGATCGCGCGCAGCAGGGAGGAAGCTTGCATCCTCATTCCATGACCGCCTGTCCGGCGATGCCGCGGGGGCGCAGGATCAGCACGAAGAACAGCACCGCGAATGCCACGGCTTCCGCCCAGCCATCGCCGTTCGGCACGTAGTACGACACCGCGGTCTCGGCGAAGGCGAGCAGGAACGCGCCGGCCACCGAGCCCATCACGTTGCCCAGGCCGCCCAGCACGATGATCGCGAAACTCTTGACCAGCATGTTGAATCCCATGAAGGGCGTGACCGCCGACAGCGAGCTCATGATCGTGCCGGTGGCGACGCCGAGCGCGGTGCTGATGCCGAAGGCGATCGCATACATCTGGTTGACGTTGATCCCCATCAGCACGGCGGCCTCGCCGTTCTCGGCCAGCGCGCGGCTGGCCCGGCCGGCTTCGGCATGTTTCAGCCACACGAACAGGCCGCCGACCAGCAGCACCGCGATCGCGCACCCGATCAGCCGGCCGACCGCGACGGTGCTGTCACCCAGTTGGAACGAGGAGAACACATAGGCGGGGTTGGCGGAACGCTGATCGCCGCTCCACAGCGTCAGGGCCACGTTCTGCAGGATCAGCCCCAGGCCGAAGGTCAGCAGGATCTGGTTCGCCGCCGGCGCCGAGAGGATGCGGGTGAATAATATCCTGAACAGCACATAGCCGGCGATCCCGCCCAACAGCATCAGAACCGGCATCGCGATCAGCGGGTCGACGTTCCACAGCGTCATCGCCCAGTAGGCGCCATAGGCACCCAGCATGATCGCCTCGCCGTGGGCGAAGTTGATCACGCGGGTGATCCCGAAGCTGAGCGACAAGCCGATGACCATCAGCGTGTACAGGCCGCCCAGCAGGATGCTGTCGACGGCGCACTGGCCGAGATACTCCACTACTCCACCGGGACCAGCTTCCCGGTGGCCGCCTCGGGCGGATACAGGATCACGCTCTTGCCGTGCTGGCGCTGGAATATCAGCAGGTCGGCGAAGGCCTGCTGCCTGGTGCCTTCGCTGGGTTCGAAATGGCCACGCCCCATCGGCGTCATCACGTCCAGGCGGCGGAGCGCATCGGCGACCTTCTCCTTGTCGTCGGCGCCGGCCTGCTGGATCGCCAGCAGCAGCATCGCGGCATTGGCGTAGCAGGTGATGTCGTCATAGTCGGGGGCGGCGTGGTAGTCAGCATCGAACTTCGCCTCCCAATCCTTGGTGCTCGGCAGCAGCTTCGGATAGGTCTTGTCGGCCGGCCAGTCCTCGGTGCCTGGAAGATAGGTGCTGACCCCGAGCCAGCCCTCCTGCGCCTCGCCGACCGCCGCCTGCCACTCCTGCAACTGGGTCGCTGCCATGCCGACCAGATAGGGGATCTTCACCCGAAGGGTACGGATCTGCTTGGCCAGGGCAATGGAGTCCGTGGTCTGCATCACTCCCAGCAGGATATCCGGCTTGCTGTGCGCGGTGCGGGTGATCACCGGCGTCATGTCCGGCGAGTTGGTGCGAACCGACTCCCTGACGATGATCTCGAACCCCGCCTCGATATAGTATTTCTCGATCGCCGGCATGTGCGAGCGGCCGTAGGCGTCATCGGAGTACAGCACGGCGATCTTCTTGCCCGGCCCCAGCGCCCGCCTCAGCGCCGCCGCCATGCTTTTGTGATAGTGATAGGCATAGGGATAGGTGTGGAAGAACATCGGCTCCTGTCCCGCCAGGTTCTCCACGTCCAGCGAGGAGGCGCCGGGGACGAGCCATAGCGGCTTGCTCTGCTGCCAGGGCGGGATCGCCGCCGCGACGACCGGGCTGGCGGTCGGGCCGATGACGTAGTTCAGATGCCGGGTGCCGCCGAGTTCGCCGAAGGCGGAGATCACGCCACGCGCTTCGGACTGCACGTCGCGGTAGGCATACTCGTATTTCAGGCCGGCCACTTTGTCGCCGAACGTCTTGGCGGCCATGTCCAATCCGCGCTGGCAGTGCGCCCCGAACGACACGAAGCGTCCGCTCAGTTCCAGGATGGCACCGATGGTCAGGTTCTGCGCGGTCGCCGGCCCCGCGACCGCTATCGTCGCCAGTCCGGCGAAGACGGTGCTGACAAGCCGTGTCGTCCTGGTCTGCGGCATCTCGGTTTTCCCCCTGGCTATTCCCGTCTCCGGCGTTCTCTGGCCGGATGGCTTCAATGCCCGAATTCGCAATAAGCATACCAGCATTTTTCCCATGTCCGCGCCCGATTATGTCTCCGCCGCCGACAATTATGGTCCGCCGGAAGACGGTCGTGCCGGCACAAGGCGGCCGGGACATCGCCGAACCCCGGTTGGCGCATGGCCGGGGCGCCGCCTGTCTTTACAACCGACATCCGCCCAGTGCAGGTTTGCGGCGGTCCAGAACCGGCGCGAAACCGACTTTGTGGGATGCACGGCAGCAACAAGACGTCCGGGGCCTGCCTTAGGAGATCATGAAGTGGCTTTCGAAACGATCCTGTATGAAGAAGACGGGCCGATCGGCACGATCACGCTGAACCGGCCGGACGACGGGAACATGTTCACCGCCGTCATGTGCCACGAGATACGCGACTGCATCGAGGCGATCCGGCGCGAGACACGCACGCGCGTGCTGGTGATTACCGGCGCCGGCGACAAGTTCTTCTGCATCGGCGGCCGCAAGACCGGCATGGAAGACACGCTGCTCTATGCCGGCGTGCTGCCGACCCTGGAGATGTACGAGGCGATCGAGCGGCTGCAGAAGCCGGTCATCGCCAGCGTCAACGGGTTCGCCGTCGGCGGCGGCAACGTGCTGCAGGTGGTCTGCGATCTGACCATCGCCAAGGAGAGCGCGATCTTCCGCCAGGTCGGGCCGATGATGGGCTCGTTCGATGCCGGCTACGGCACCTGGCATCTGGAGGACCTGGTCGGCAAGAAGCGCGCCAAGGATATCTGGTTCCGCAATCCGAAGATGACGGCGCGCGAGGCGCTGGAGATCGGACTGATCAACAAGATCGTGCCGGACGACCGGCTGGCCGAGGAAACTCGCGTCTACGCGCTGGAGGTGGCGGAGCGCGGCGCCTTCGCGCTGGCGGCGCTGAAGGGTGCGTTCGCCGCCCGCCACGGCGGCGTCTCCGGCCTGTCGCGCATCACCCACGACCTGCTGCTGCGCGGCTATCTGGAAACCGAGGAAAGCCACGAGCTTTCCGCCGCCTTCGCCGCGCGCCGCGCGCCGGACACGTCGAAATTCGGGCACTGAGCACCCAGGCGGCGCGAGACCCCGATGCATCCCTTCCTGACGCTGCACAATCCCACCGCGGCCCGTCGCTACTATGCGCAAGGCTGCTGGCGCGAACAGACGCTGTACGACCTGCTGGCCACCCATGCCGCCGCCCGGCCGGATGCGCCCGCCGCCCGCGACGCCACGCGCACACTGAGCTGGCGGGAACTGCTGGCCTGGGTGGACGGTACGGCGGCGCATCTGCGCGGCCTCGGTCTGGTCGGTGGCGATCGCGTCTCGATCTGGATGAGCAGCCGGCTGGAGGTGCTGGTCACCTTCCTCGCCTGCTCGCGTGAGCGGATCGCCTGCAACCCCTCGCTGCACCGGACCTACACGGCGAGCGAAGTGGCCGCGCTGTTGGACACGCTGCGCAGCGCGGCGCTGCTCACCGAGCCCGGCTGGGATGCGGAGCGGCTGGCCGATCCCATCGCGCGGTTCTCCGGGCTGGGCACGCTGAAGGCGGTGCTGACGCCGGAGAATTTCCCGCCGCCGGGCACCGTGGCCCATCCGCCGGGGAACGATCCGGACAGCGTGGTCTATTTGGCGTTCACCTCGGGCACCACCGGCAGGCCGAAATGCGTCATGCACTCGGACAACACGCTGCTGGCCAACGCGCGCGATCTGGTGCGCGACTGGGGCCATGACGAGCAGACGAGCATCCTCAGTCTGTCGCCGTTGTCGCACCACATCGCCTGGGTCGCGGTGGCGCAGTGGCTGGTCTGCGGTGGGATGTTCAACATCGGCGAGCCGCCGCCCGGCCTCTCGCGCCTGGACTGGCTGATCGAGACGCGCGCCACCTACGTGCTCGGCGTGCCGACCCATGCCATGGACGTGCTGGCCGAGCAGCGCGCGCGCGGGGTCGCAAGTCTGGGCCATGTGCGGACATTCTATATGGCGGGCGCGCCGATCCCGCCCGTGGTCGCGGAAAGCTTCGCGCGGCAGGGCATCGCGCCGCAGAACATCTACGGCATGAGCGAGAACTCGTCGCACCAATATACCCACCCCGACGATCCGCCCGACATCGCCACCGGTACCTGCGGTCGCGGCGGGCCGGCCTACGAGGTGGCGATCTTCGACCCGGCGGACCGCGACCGCCGGCTCGGCCCCGGCGAAGCGGGCGAGATCGGCGGCCGGGGTGCTGCGCTGATGCTCGGCTATTTCGACAACCAGCGCGCCACCGAGGCCAGCTTCAACCGCGACGGCTGGTTCCTCTCGGGCGATCTCGGCATGCTCGATGCGGCGGGCAACCTGACCATACTCGGCCGCTCCAAGGACCTGATCATACGCGGCGGCCACAACATCCATCCGTCGGACATCGAAGCGCGCGCCTTGCGCAATCCGGCCATCCGGGCCGCCGCCGCGTTCGCCGTGCCGGACGATCGCCTGGGGGAGAAAGTGTGCCTGGCGGTAATCGGCGAGGCCGATCCGGCGGCCATCCTCGCCCATCTCGCCGCCGAGGGACTCTCGCGCTACGACATGCCGGAATACATCATGCCGATGACCGCTTTCCCGCTGACCGCCAGCGGCAAGATCCTGAAGCGCGAGCTCCAGGCGCAGGTGACGCGCGGCGAGCTTCAGCCGCTGCCGGTGCGCTATCGGCCAACCAACGAAGGAACCGCGTGATGCCCGTTACCCTGGACCGGCGCGATGGCTGCGTGATGCGTGAGGGCACCATCATCGTTACCGGCGCCAGCCGCGGCATCGGCGCCGCGATTGCACGGGATCTCGACCAACGCGGCTGCAAGGTCGCCGGCCTGTCGCGCGGCGGCACCACCGCCGCCGGTACCGGCTATGCCTGCGACATGGCCGACGAGGCGGCGGTGCGCGACGCCGTGGCGCGGATCGCCGCCGCCGGGCCGATCATCGGCCTGGTCAACAATGCCGGGGTGTACAGCGAAACCCGCAGCGCCGAGCTGACGGTCGCCGCGTTCGAGCAGATGATGCGCGTGAACGTCACCGCCGTGCTGGTCGGCTGCCGGGAGGCGTATCCGCATCTTGTGCAGGCCGGCGGTGGGCTGATCGTCAATATCGGCTCGTTCTACGACCGGTTGGGCGTCTCGCGCGCCCTGGCCTATTCCGCGACGAAGGCGGCGGTCGGGGCGATGACGCGCTGTCTGGCGGTGGAATGGGCGCGCGACAATATCCGCGTGCTGGACGTGGCGCCGGGCTATATCGAAACCGACATGAACCGCGAGGCGCTGAAGCAGGATTTCATGCAGGCCTATATCAAGCGGCGCATCCCGCTGCGCCGCCCCGGCAGCGCCGAGGAGGTCGCGCGTCTGGTCGGCATGCTGTTCGAGGCGGACATCGGCTTCCTGACCGGCGAGACCATCTATCTGGATGGGGCGCACGGGATAAACCACCAATGATGGTGTTCGACCGATTGGAGCGCCGGCGCGGCTGGAGCGATGAGGAGCGCATCCTGCTGGATCAGGTGCGCCGGCTCTGCGAGGAGACCATCGCGCCGAACGCCGCCGGCTACGACCGCTCCGGCGAATTCCCGTGGGACAACATCCGGGCGATCAACGCGCTCGGGCTCAATGGGCTGTTCGTGCCGGAAGCCTATGGCGGCACCCCGATGCGCTATCGGCTGTACCTGGAATGCGTGCGCGCGATCTCCGAGGCCTGCGCCTCGACCGGCATCGTCTACGCCACCACGTTTCACGGCATGGGGCCGCTGATCGAGTTCGGCACCGAGGAACAGAAGGCACGGCTGCTGCCGCGCATCGCCGCCGGCGGTCTGGGCGCACTGGCGATCACCGAGCCGAATGCCGGCTCCGATGCCACCGGCATGCGCACGCGGTTCCGCGAGGATGGCGACGATATCGTCGTCGATGGCGGCAAGGTGTTCATCAGTAACGGCGACGTCGCCGATCTGCTGCTGGTGTTCGGCAAGTGGGTCGGGATCGACGATCCGAAGGCGGCGATCTCGGTGCTGGTGATGGAGCGCGAGACGCCGGGGTATTCGGTGCTGCGGCTGGAGGAGAAGATGGGGCACCACGCCGCCTCCACCGCCGCCATCGCCTTCGAGGGGTTGCGCGTGCCGCGCGCCAACCTGCTGGGCCAGCCGGGCCAGGGGCTGCCGATCCTGTTCGCCTCGCTCAACCGTTCGCGCCCGTCCATCGCCGCGCATGCGCTGGGGATCGCGCGCGCGGCGTTCACCGACATGGTGACCTACATGAACGAGCGGAAGCAGTCCGGGCGGCGGGTGATCGATTTCCAGGGCAACCAGTTCATGCTGGCCGATCTGGCGACCGACCTCGCGATGGCGGAGGCGTGGCTGGATTACGTCGCCGCCCTGGTGGATGACCGGGAAAGCGATTTCGGCATCGAGGCGTCGATGGCGAAGATGCGCGCCAGCGACCTGGCCAGCCGCATCGCCGATGCCTGCGTGCAGATGCATGGCGGTTATGGTTACACGCGCGACTACCGGGCGGAGCGGCTGATGCGCGACGCCAAGGTGACCCAGATCTGGGAAGGAACCAACCAGGTGCATCGTCAGCTGATCGGCCGCAGCTTCGCGCGGCGGGAACCCCGCGCATGACCGCGCCCGCCATCCGCACCGTGGGCGTCTGCGGTGCCGGCGGCACGATGGGCGCCGGCATCGCGATCACCGCCGCGCGCGCCGGTTTCCGCACCATCTGCTTCGACGCCAGCGCGGCCGGGCTGGAACGCGCGTCGCGCGACATCGCGGGGTTCCTCGACAACTCCGTCAAGCGCGGCAAGCTGACGCAGCAGGCGCGGGACGCCACCCTCGCGCTGCTGGAACCGACCACCGACAAGGCCGCGCTGGCGCAATGCGATCTGGTGATCGAGGCGGTTTACGAGAATCTGGAGGTCAAGCAGGCGCTGTTTAACGAGCTGGATGGCATCTGCCCGAAACACACGATCTTCGCGTCCAACACCTCCACGCTCTCGATCACCGAGATCGCGTCGCGCTGCACGCGGCAGGATCGGGTGATCGGGCTGCATTACTGCCTGCCCGCCCAGTTGATGAAGCTGATCGAGGTCTCCCCGGGGGTGAACACGTCCGCGGCGACGATCGCCACCGCCTGGGCCTGGACCGAGGCGTGCGGCCAGCGGCCGGTTCGCACGCAGGACAAGCCGGGCTTCATCCTGAACGCGCTGCTGGTGCCGTTCAACAACGATGCGATCCGCGCGGTGGAGGCAGGGGTGGCCGATGCGGCGGCGATCGATGCCGCGACCAAGATCGCGCTCGGCTACAAGATGGGCCCGCTCGAACTGGTGGATCTGGTGGGGCTCGATACGCAGATCCGGCTGTGCGAGGCGTTCTATCCGGTGACGCTCGACCCGCGCGCGGCGGCGCCGCCGTTGCTGCGCCGCATGGTCGCCGCCGGCCATCTCGGCCGCAAGAGCGGGCAAGGCTTCTATCGCTACGACGGCGGCCGGATGTTCGGGAGCTGACATGACCCACGCCATCATCTGCTCCGGCAAGAGCCGGTCGTTTCCCGCCGGCGATGCCTTCCGGCAAAGCGGCGGCGAGCAAGCCGCCGCCGAGGTGCTGGTGCTGCTGGGCCAGCCGCGCTATCGCCCCGATCCCGTGCGCGTGGCGATCCTGATCGAGCTCGGCACCGAATGTTTGGGCGTGCATACCGGCGAGGCGAGCGGGGAGGAAGGATCGAACGCCGTCGGCTTCGCCCGCTACCGCAACGGCGATGACCCGCCTTCCCCGCTGGTCGAGCTGGTCCGCCAGAACCGAACCGACCCACTTGCCCTGCAAGCGGCACGCGCGGTGTTCGAGGCGGCGGGGCTGACGGTGGTGGAGTGCGCCGATCAGGCGGGGCGCATCGTCGACCGGCTGGTGCGGCCGAAATACAATGCCGCGCTGCGCTTTCTCGATGAGGGGCTGGCAACCGCCGCGGACATGGACCTGACCTGCCGCATGGGCCTCGGCTATGCCGACGGGCCGATCGAGCGGGTGGTGCGCGGCGGACTGGCGGCGCATTACGATGTCACGCGCGCGCTGTTCGAGACTTACGGCACCGCCGCCTATGCGCCGGCGCGCCGTGCGGTGGTCAGCGCGCAGCGGCGCGACCGGGAAGACGGCGCGCAATGAGAGCAGGGGTTCTGGTGGTATGAGCGCGGAACAGCTTTTCGACGCGATGGTGGTGCGCGCGCATGGCGGGCCGGAGGCGCTGGTCCTGGACCGCGTTGCCGTGCCGCCGCCCGGCCCGGGCGAGGTGGCGATCGACGTCGCGGCGGCCGGGTTGAATTTTCCGGACCTGCTGGTGATCTCCGGGAAGTACCAGACTCTGCCGCCATGTCCGTTCATTCCGGGCAAGGAGGTCGCGGGGCGCATCGCGGCGCTGGGGGCCGATGTGCGCGGCCTGACGGTGGGACAGCGGGTGATGGCGCAGGTGGAGCATGGCGGCTATTCGACCCGCGTGCGGGCACCAGCCACCACCACCTGGGGCATTCCCGACAGCGTGAGCTTCCAGACCGCGGCGGCGATGGGGCTGGTGTACCAGACCGCGCATTTCGCGCTGGTCGCGCGTGGGCAGTTGCGGGCTGGTGAGCGTGTGCTGGTGACCGCCGCCGCCGGCGGGGTCGGGCTTGCCGCCGTGCAGCTCGCCAAGGCGTTTGGGGCGACGGTCCTGGCCGGGATTCGCAATCCGGCGCGGGCGGATTTGCTGCGCGCCAACGGCGCCGACCACATCATCGACCTGTCCGCCCCCGATCTGCGCGACAGCCTGCGCGCGCAGGTCCATGCCGCGACCGGCGGGCACGGCGTCGATCTGGTGATCGACCAGGTGGGCAGCGACGTGTTCGACGCCGCGCTGCGCGCGCTCGCCTGGTGCGGCAGGCTGGTCGTGGTCGGTTTCGTCGGCGGGCGCATTCCCGCCGCGCGGGCCAATTATCTGCTGGTCAAGAACATCGCCGTCATGGGGCTGCAATGGTCCGATTACCGCGACCGCGACCCGGCCTGGGTGGCGCGGGTGCAGGACGAGCTGTTCGCCCTGATCGCGGCGGGACGGATCGCCCCGGTGATCGACACGGTCTACCCGCTGGGTGCCGCCGCCGAGGGCCTGCGCCGGTTGGAAGCGGGACAGGTCGGCGGCAAGCTGGTGCTGGATACCACCAAGTTGCAGGCGTAACCGGGCCGGCGCCGCCGGTTCTCACGCCATGAGGAGAGAGCCGTGAACGCCAGCATTGCAGCCAAGCGCTTCGACGGACGTACCGCCCTGGTGACCGGCGCCGCGAAAGGCCTGGGCGCCGCGATCGCGGGTGCCCTGGCACGGCAGGGCGCGCGCGTATTCCTGGCCGACCTCGATCTCGCGGCGGCCGAGGCCACGGCGCGCGCGCTGCGCGACGACGGCGCCGACGCTTCCGCCCTGGCGCTGGACGTGGCGGACGAGGCGGCGTGGCATCGGGCGGTGGCCAGCATCGACTCCCAGGCCGGGGCGTTGCATGTGCTGGTCAACAACGCCGGCATCATCTCGCGCCACAACATCCAGGGCATGCCGACCGACATCTGGCGGCGCGTGCTGGACATCAACCTGACCGGCGCCTTCCTCGGCATGCGTCTGACCGCGCCGCTGATCGCGCGCTCCGGCGGCGGGGCCATGGTCAACATCTCCTCCGTCGCCGGGCTGGCGGCGCATCCAGATCCCGCCTACGTCGCCAGCAAATGGGGCTTGCGCGGCCTGACCAAGACCGCCGCCGTGGAGTTCGCGGCGTCGGGCATCCGCGTCAACTCCGTGCATCCGGCGATGATCATGACGGAATTGCAGCACAGCGCGCCGCCCGGCTACGCCGAGGCGAGCAGCCAGGCCATTCCGCTGGGACGCGCGGCGGAGGCCGAGGAAGTGGCCGCCGCCGTGCTGTTCCTGGCCTGCGACGAATCCTCGTTCGTCACCGGGACCGAACTGGTGGTCGATGGCGGCCTGATCGCCGGCGGGGTGATGCGGATGCGCGCCCATTTGCAGCAGCAGTTCGCCGCGGGGCGCGGCGCATGATCATGCTCGCTGCCGCCGTTTACTGCGGCATCAGCATGTCGGTGATCAGCACGACCAGCTCGACATAGCTTTTGCCGACCACGAAGGCCAACAGCGCGAGCACAACGGACGGGATCAGGCTGGCCAGTCCCCAGAACGGCCAGGTGAGGACCAGCACGAACACCGCGACCAACACGGCCAGCACCATGGAGCCGGCGGTGCCGTATTTGGTGATCAAACGCAGGACGGGGAATTTTTCCATTTAGGCTGCTCCGCCACGGGTCCGCGCGACATGTTCGGCGGCGCACAGGGCGAACACGCCGGCCTTTGTCAGCCCGCCGACATAGCCGGCGACGTCGCCGCCCTCGATGCCGCCGGTGGTCGAACCCGCTGCGTACAGGCCCGGAATCGGCTGGCCGTCCTGGCCGAGCACGCGCGCGTCGGTGTCGATCCGCAGGCCGCCCATCGTGTAGGTGATGCCGGCACAGGCCGGGATGACATAGAACGGCGCCGTCTCGACCGGCATCGCCGGGTATTTTTCCGAGGTGCGCGCCGGGGTCAGGGTGTGCAGCGTGTTGTCGCGCAAAGCCTTGTTGTACTCGGCGACGGTTGCCGCCACCGCGTCCACCGGCAGGCCCGCCGCTTTGGCCGCCGAGGCCAGGTCGGGGCCTTGGTGGATGGTGGCGCCGGCGCGGGCCAGTTGCGGATTGGCGGGGATGCGGGCGGAGCGGCCGGGCCCCTCCCAGATTTTCGCGTCGAACACGATCGAGGTTCCCAGCGGATCGGCCAGCCGCGCCACCTCGTTGGCGAGATAGATGCCGCCGCGCCCCTCATCGGCGAAGCGCCGGCCATCGGGTCCAACCAGCAGTCCGGCGGCGGCGATCGCGTCCACTTCGGGATACGGCCAGACGCGGTCGTTGTGCATGGCATCGCGGGACAGCATGTGGCCGTAGAACCGGTCGAGCCGGGTCACGCTGGCGCCCACCGCTTCCGCCATGCGCAGCCCGGCACCCAGGCCGGTCTGCGCGCCGCGCTGCTTGAGCCGATCCGGCACGCCGCCGATATGCTTGCCGACCAGCGCAAGATCGCCCTGGAATCCACCGTCGGCGATCACCACGGCGCCGGCCGCGAAGGCGATTTCCACCCCGTCGCGAACCGCGTCGACGCCGACGCAGCGCCCATCCTGCATGCGCAGCGCCGTTGCGCGGGTGCCGAGGAACAGGTTGCTGCCCGCCGCGCGCAGGTGCTCGCCCAGCTTGCGCAGCATCACGTCCGGGCCGCGCCCGATCCACTCCAGCCCTGCCGTGAGCGGGCGCGGTGGCGCCAGCATCCAGTTCTGCCAGGCCGGGCCGCCGTGGATGAAGCGCGCGCCCTGCTTCGTCAGCCAATCGACCAGCAGCCGGCCGTTGCGCGCCAGCACCTGCGCCAGCGCGGGATCGATGGCGCCGGCGGTGATGACGCGCATCGCCTCCATCAGGTCCGCCTCGGGGATTTTCACATCGTTATAGGCGAGGTGAAAAATCCCGCCGGAATAGCGAGTGTTGCAAAGGTAACGATCCGATGTCCCCTGTTCCAGCACACCGACGGACAGGCCGAGTTCGGCGGCGCGGACGCCGGCGATCAGCCCCGCCATGCCGCCGCCGACGACGATCAGGTCGGCGCTGTGGATGATCTCTGCCATTCTATAGGGTCCAATTCCTCGTCAGTCGCTCGCTGGGCCGCTGCTGCGGCCTCATTCGTTCAGACATCTCCATCCGACTGAACGGGAGCATATTCCGAACGGACGGCAGACACCGGACGCCTGGGAGCAGCGTTGCCGTCACGACGCCGCGGGGCTGAGGCTCGATCAGAACCGCCAGGCCAAGCCCAGGCTGGCCACGTCGACCTGGGTCTTGTAGGAGCCGACCAGGGTTCCGGCGGTCGATCTGCTGGAATAGCTGATCTGCGAATCGCCGAAGCTGAACTCGTGCAGATAGGCCGCCTGGAGATTGAGGCCGGGGATCAGTTCGTAGGTTGCGCCGAGACCGATCAGCGCCTCCGCCGGGTTGGGCAGGCGCGGCGTCCGGTAGGCATTGCTCACAGGGCTCTGGTCCAGCCCGACGCCGCCTTGCAACAGCAGCTTCGGCCAGAACTCGGGACGATAGTTGGCGCCGAGCGAGCCCATCCAGGAATCGTTGAAATGCAGCGGCAGGGAGCTGGATGAGCCGTTGGCGCCGATGACGGTCAGTGCCTGCAGCACCGACCAGTGGGTCCATTGCAGGGTTGCCAAGGCAGCAAGGGACGGGGTGATCTGCCACACCGAGCTCAGCGTCGCTACGTCGGGCAGCGTGATCTGCGTTCGCGCGGGCGTGTTGAGTGCTGCGCTGAGCCCGGCGGCGGTCGGGGGGCTCAGTGCGGCCAGCAGCGGCGGGATGAACACCTGCTGCGTGCCGTTGATGGTCTGGGTGATGCGGGAGCGGTAGTCCACGCCGAAGCGCCAGGTATCCGTGGGTTCCCAGAAGACACCCAGATGGTAGCCCGCCGACCAGTTGGTGCCGTGGATATCGACCGCCGGATCGCCGGTCAGCGTCGCGGTCGGGCCGATATTGATCGCACTGGTCAGCCGGGCACCGAAATAGTCGATGATCGGGCCGCCGCCGATCGACAGCGTCGGCGTCACCCGGTAGGCCGCCGAAAGCCCGATCTCGATGTCGCTGATCGAGGAGACCTCCGCCTGGTAGCGGCCGACGAAGTTGCCGGGATAGACGGTGCGCTGACCGAACGGCGCTTCGACGGACAGGCCGAGTTTCAGGTCGTGCGAGACGCTCCAGACCGCCTCCAGCGACGGCGTCATCGCGGCCTGGCCGGCATTGCCGCCCGAGGAACCGGAGACCTGGCCGCCGCCGAGCTTGTTCTGCCCGCTGAACTCGATCGTCGGGAACAGGCCGTTGATGCCAAGGTCGATTTCGTTGCTGTCCAGCCGGACCATGGCCGCGGGGTTGGACCAGGCGGTGCTGGCATCATAGCCCTTCGCGGCCATGCCGGCGAAGGCGTTGGCGGACCAGTCGGGACTGCCGGTCCGGACCTGGAAGCCGTTGGCATGGGCCTGGGGGTGCCAGCCGCCCGCCACCAATGCCACGACAGCCGCCCAACCGGCCGCTTTGCCCAGTCTGGCAGCGGGACGGGCGAGGGTCGGATTGGAGGCGAACACACTCGGTCTCTGCATCGACGTTAAAACCCAAAGAATGGCTGATGGCGGGCGATTCGCGCGAATCACCTCATAATCGCCTTACTCATTGGATTCTGTCGACAATTTATATCTGCTTATATCTGCGGTTGCGCGATTTTGGTTGGATCGTGTGGTTCCGTTCTCCATGAAACTCATGGGGCGTGCGCTGAATCGCCTTCATCCCGCGCTCAGTCGGATCGGTCCTTCCATGCAACGAAACGCCGCTCCACCGCGCTCAACGCGAAGTCGGCGGCGAGCGCCAGCGCGCCGAGAATGATCATCGCGGCAAAAACCCCGCTCGGGTTGAACGAGCCTTGCGCGGTGGCGATCAGCAGGCCGAGCCCGTTGCGGGCGCCCAGGAATTCCCCCACCACGGCGCCGACCAGCGCGAAGCCGAAGCTGGCCCGCAGGCTGGCGAGAATCCAGGTCATCGCGCTCGGCACCACGACTGACATAGTCGTTTGCCACAGGCCGGCGCCGAGGATGCGAACATTGGCGATCATCGCGCGATCGGCCTCGCGCACGCCCTGGAAGGCGTTCGCGAACACCACGAAGAACACCATGACGACGGCAAGCGCGATCTTCGACGCCATGCCCAGCCCGAGCGCGATGATGAAGATCGAGCCGAGCACGACGCGCGGCACCGAATTGGCGATGCGGATATACATGCCGAACACCTCGGCCAGCAGACGGCTGCGGCCAAGCAGGATGCCGAACGCCACGCCGCCGGCCGCGCCGATCAGGAAGCCGATCACCGTCTCGGTCATCGTCACCGCCACCTGCTGCCACAGCGGCCCGATCGAGGTGCCTTCGGTGACCCACTCGGTCATCTGCGCCAGCACGGCGCTGGGCATCGAGAAGAAGAACGGGTCGATCCACCCCAGGCGCGACGCCGCTTCCCAACCGCCCACGACACCGACGAAGACCGCGACCTGAAGCAGCCGGACCAGGCGTTGACGGCGCCGTACCGGACGCGCCAGCGCGTCCAGTTCGGCGCGGTCGTCGTCCTCGGTGAAATGGACGCTCACATCGTCTCCAATGCGCGGGTCTGCCCGACGCGAACTTCGGCGCGCAAATCCTCCCAGATCCTGGCGGCGAGGGCGCCGAACGCCGGGTCGAAGCGGAGCTCCGACAGCACCCGGGACCGCGGCAGCCGCACGTCGTAAATGGATTTCACGGTTGCCGGGCCGGCGGTCAGCACCACGACGCGGTCGGCCAAACCCGCCGCCTCCTCCAGATCGTGGGTGACCAACATCACCGACGCCCCGGTGCCGGACCAGAGCGCGAGCAGTTCGTCCTGCATCACCGCGCGGGTCTGCACGTCCAGCGCGCTGAACGGTTCGTCCATCAGCAGCAGTTTCGGCTCGGTGACGAAGGTTTGCGCCAACGCGGCCCGCTTGCGCATGCCGCCGGACAATTGGTGCGGGTAGTGCTGCTCGAACCGCGACAGCCCGACGCGGGCGATCCAGGCGCGCGCCTTTTCATTGGCTTCCCGCCGCCCGACGCCGCGGAATCTCGGCCCCGCCGCCACATTGCCCAGCACGGTGCGCCACGGCAGCAGCGCGTCGGCCTGGAACACGAAACCGAGCCCAGGCGGCACGCCATGCACCGCCTCCCCCCACACCCGCACGCTGCCGCGCGAGGGGATCGTCAAACCCGTCACCAGATTCAGCAAAGTGGACTTGCCGCATCCGGTCGGCCCGACGATGCAGACGAACTCACCCCGGCGCACCGTCAGGTTCACCGCCCGCACCGCTGTCATCAAGCGGCGTTCCGGCGTGACGAAGCGATGCGTCACGCCGCTGATCTCGACTGCTGGCGTCAGCTCGGTCATACGCGGCCGACCAGCTCGATCAGCGCGGACATGCCGGCATGGCCGCCGCCCTCGGACAGCGGCGCGTCATAGGCGCGGATGCTCAGCTCCGACAATCCGGCGAACGCGTCCTCCAGCAGCTCATGCGTGTAGAGATTCTCGACCTCCGACGGGCCGCCGGTGCCATAGGCGAGTTGCTCCGGCCGGTAGCCTTGCAGCAGCAGCAGCCCGCCAGGTTTCAACGTCTGGCGAATGCCATCGAAGATGCGTGTCCGCAGCGCCGGCCTGGCGAACTGGAAGAAGATCGCCACCACGACGTCGAACGCCGCCGTGGGGAACACCCAATGGGCGAGGTCGGCGCATTCGGTGCGCAGCGTCACGCCGCGCTCGGCCGCGAGCGCCCGCGCCTTCGCCTGCCCGGTCGGGGAAAAATCCACCGCCAGCACGTCCAGCCCCTGCTCGGCCAGCCAGACCCCGTTGCGGCCCTCGCCATCGGCGAGCGCCAGTGCTGTCATGCCGGGATGCAACAGATGCGCCTGTTTGGCGAGGAACCCGCTCGGTGCGGTGCCGAATACGTATCCCTCGGCACCATAGCGCCGTTCCCAGCGCTCCAGGCCCGGNNCTATCGAGCCGTTCCAGTCCCATCACCTGCTCCACGATGGCGTCCGCCTGGGGGCGCCCGATCCGGCGTTCGGCCAGCTTGCGGAATTTGGCGATCACATCCTCGGCGGTGGCGAAGGAATCCTCGCTGCCGCGCGGCGCCTCGCGGGTCTCTTGCATCACGGTGCCGTCCTTCAGCTTCACCTCGACGCGGACCATGTGGCGGTAGCGCGAACCACGCGCGGTGATGGCCGGGTCTTCGTGCGTGCTGACACGGGTCGACAGCACCATGCGCGCCGGGTCGGCGATCAGTGCGTCGCTGAACTGGTCCACGAACACGTCGCCTTCCAGCAGCAGGGTGGCCACGCAATAGGGGAGGTTGAGCTGTGCGGAGGTCATCCCCTGCGGCTTATAAGGCCAGCCGACATGGTCCACCGTCACGCGCGAGCCATGCACGGTGATGCGATCCACCTCGTCCGGTTCGAACGGGTGGCGCGCCCGCATGTCGCGGATGGCGTCCAGCGTGGTGTGGTTGCTGCCCACGCACGAGTAGAATTTCAGCGCGATCCGCATGGTCTCGAACCGTTCGCCCAACCCGGACGTCAGTTCCGCGAGATTGAACCGGTCGGTGGATCGCGAGAAGGTGGAGCAGAAGCCGCCATACGGATTCTCGAACACATCGACGATGCCGGTGAAGCCGTTGGCGGCGAGCAGCGCGCCGTACAGCCCGCTCTGCGACGAGCGCCCGGCGTGCATGCGCTTCACCATGGCGCCGAACTGGGCGGCCATCAGCCCGGCGGATTGCGTGCCGGCGATGCCGAGCGCATGCACCGTCTGCTCGGTGTCCAGGTTCAACGCCGCGGCAGCGCCGGCGGCGGCCGAGAACACGCCGAGCGTCGCACCCGAATGCCAGCCCTGCCCGATATGTTCGGGGCCCATGCACATGCCGACGCGCGGCCCGATCTCATACCCGGCTACGGCCGCGCGCAGGAACGCCTGCCCCGTCATCCCGCCGCGCATTTCCGCGACGGCCAGCACCGCCGGCAGGGTGACGGCGCCCACATGCAGCACGCCGACCCGATGCACGTCGTCGAGCTCGAAGCTCTGCACCAGCGTGCCGTTCACCAGCGCCGCATGCGGCGCGGAAAGCCGCTGCGGCGTCCCCCATACGGTGCATCCGGTGCTGGTATCCACCTCAGCCAGGGTTTGGCGCAGGATGCGGCTCCAGGGCAGCGTCGCGCCGAACACGGCACAGCCCAGGCTATCGAGGATCAGCAGCTTGATCCGCGCGATCACCTCCGCCGGGATCGCCTCGTAGCGCAGGTTGGCGACGAATTCGGCGATGCCGCGCGTGTAGGTATTCGTGGTCTCGGTGTGATCGGCCATCATTGGCTCCGGTAGGGGAAGGTCGGTGTGTCTCGACGATGCGCGGTCTAGCGGACGGCGTCGACGAACTCCGAGGTGGTGTTGAGCGCCGGGCCCGGCCGCGTCGCCGCACCGTCATTATCGTTGCGTCTGGTGGACGGATTGTAGTGCGGTAAATATCGCGATTCATCGCAATATTTGTTGACCAGGCACCGTCGGCCCAGGCGCATGGGACGAGCGGTCGCAATGGATTCGTAGCGCCTTCGGATCAGCCGCACGGTGCGCTTTTACGATGTGCTGTTCGCCGGAGCACGCAACGACATCGTCGCGCGTCGAAAAGGCCCAATAGGTTTGCGCGTCGGGGGAATGTTGGGTTAGAAATATAGGCGGTTGTATTCGCTCCCGGGGATTGCGCCATGAACTTCGACCTCAAGCTGCAAAAATTCGCCCATGATCAATTTGATCCCAACAATATTTCCGGCACCGATGGTCTGCAAGGTCTTATGGACCCGGGGACCATGTGGTTCATCCCCGCTGTGGCGTCTCCAGCAGCAACCGCAATGTTCGGCGGTGTCGGCGGGGGGGCCGTGCTCTACGCGCCCGATGGCGGGGCAGGCAACGCAGCGGCGGCGGGTGGCGCGGGCAGTGGCGGCACGACAAGTGTGACCTCGGCAGCCACCACGACCTCGCCCTTCGTAATCAACATCTCCTGGGATTCCAGCGTGCAGTCGGCGCCTAGCGGCTTCACCACGGCGGTGATCGCGGCGGCCCAGTATCTGGAAAGCCAGTTCGTCGATCCGGTGACCGTAAATGTCTCTATTGGATATGGAGAGGTGAACGGTACGGCGTTGGGCAGCAACACGCTCGGTTCCAGCCTGAGTTACCTGAGCAGCGTCAGCTATACCAATTTGCGCAACGCGCTCGCCGCCGACGCGACAACGACGACCGACACCACCGCCGTCGCCTCGCTGCCCAGCTCCAGCCCGGTGAGCGGCACATTCTGGACAACGACCGCCGACGCGAAAGCCATTGGTCTTGCCGCTGCGACAGGCACCGCGACGGATGGCTTCATCGGCTTCTCCAGCTCATTGCCGTTTACGTACAACGACAGCAGCGGCGTTGCGTCCGGCACGTACGACTTCAATGGCGTTGCCTTGCACGAGATGACCGAGGTGATGGGCCGGCTTCTGCTCACGGGTGGGACGATCGGCAACACCGCCAACAGCTACAACCTGATGGACCTGTTCCACTATTCCTCCGCCGGCGTGCGCGACTTCTCCGCCAGCACGCCAGGGTATTTCTCCGTCAACAGCGGCAACAGCAGCCTCGGCACGTTCAACACGACGTCCGGTGGCGATGCGGGAGATTGGGCCTCGTCGATGGGCTACAATTCTTTCGACGCGTTTTCCAGTTCCGGCGTGATCAATCCGGTCACCGCCAACGATCTGAGCGTGATCGACGCGATCGGCTGGAATTTCGCCGGCGTGTCGGCGCCGACGGGTGTCGCGCTGGCGGCGATTACCTCGGGATTGGCCAGTGCGCAGACCTCCACGGGTCTCGCGGCAGGTGCCGCCCTGGCGAATGTGACGCAGGTCGGCGGGGCCTCGGGCGACAGCTATTCTTACGCGCTGGGCGGATCTTACGCGCCGGGCGGAACCAATGCGGGGGTGTTCGCCCTGAACTCCGCGAACAATGCGGCGACGCTTGCCGTCGGCACCAGCGCATTGACCGGCGCCGCCAACGGGCAGCTCTATGCCCCGAGCATCATCGCCACGGACACGACAAGCGGCAACAGCTCGCAGGCCGTCCCGCTGGGTGTGATCGTCGGGTCGGGGGGGAGCGATACGGTCAGCATTGCCAGCCTTACCGCCTCGCTTGGCGCCGCGACCCCGACCTTCATTTATGGTTTGGCCGGCTCGGATACAATCAACGGCACCGGCATGACAGGCAGGCTGTGGCTGGTCGGCGGCGCCGGCGCGGATACGATGACCGGGGGGAGCGGCGTGAACGACTACCTCTACGGGTCAACCGGGGATTCGACAGCCGGTGCGATGGACATAATCACCAATTTCCACGCGTCGGCCGACCTGATCGACTTGACCGGCCTCGGTCAAACTCTGAAATACGCAGGCAAGATCAAATTCGGAAAGCTCGCGGCAGGGTCGGTTGGCTGGCAGACAAGCGGTGGAAATACCTTCGTCTACGTCAATACCTCCGGTTCCTCTGAAAGCCTGACGGCGACGAACATGAAGATGGAGTTGCAAGGCTCGATCTCTCTCAACAGCGGGAATATTATCCACCTCTGATCGTTGGCAGGCGGCCTACGCCGCCGCGCCCGTTTTCCATCCTGGTCGCATGCCCGGTATCACCGGACAATCAAATCCGCGAAGCGCGCCCGCATTGCTTCCGGCAATCGGGGAGCGGGAGCCGTGGCGCCGGACAGCAGTTCGCCGTCCTGGCAGCCGGTGCCGCGAAACGCCTGCAGAGCGTACCGCGTCACGCCGAGGTCGGTCAGCGTGTCGGCCAGCCTGTGCAGCATTGTCTGGTCGAGCAGCGCCGGATGAACCGTGGTCCGAACCTCGTAGGCCACCCCGCTGGCCAGGACCCGCAGCAGGCTGTCGCGGGCCCGTTCGCCGCTGCCGGGCACGCCGGTGACGCGCGGATAGTCATCGAACGGCGCCTTGGCGTCGAAGCCGACCCAGTCGACCAGCGGCAACACGACGGTCAGCCGCTCCGGGTACGGTCCCGCCGTGTGCAGGCCGACACGAAAGCCGAGGGCGCGGACGTCGCGCATTGCCGCGGCAAGCCCCTGTTGCAGCGTCGGCTCGCCGCCGGAGAACTGCACGCTCATCTGCCGCNNCGTCGGCTCGCCGCCGGAGAACACCAGCCCGTCCAGCAAGCCGATGCGGCTGCGCATGAAGTCCAGCACCGACGGCCACGCGATCTGTCCCGCGCGCTCCGCCGGCAGCAGATGGGTGTTGTGGCAGTAGCGACATTGCCAGGGGCAGCCCTGGCAGAACACCGTGGCCGCCAGCTCGCCCGGCCAGTCGCAACCCGACAGGCCGACGAAGCCGCCGATGCGCAGCTCAGTCGTGGGCGAGGCCGGGATGGCCGGAACATGCCCTGGCTTCGGTGAAATAAGTGCGTTCATGGAACTCGCTCTGCTTGCCCCGGTTGAACGAGGCGACCGGCCGGTGGTAGCCCATCACCCGCGTCCAGATCTCGCAGGGCTGGCGTTCCTCGTCGTTCAGTTCGACGTCGTGGATGATCGGCACAATGCTGTTCATACGCAGACTCCTTGTGGTGCGGTGCAGGCAAGCTGGCGCTCGCGGGCGACGATTTCCTCGTCGCATTTCGGACAGAAGGCGAACTCGCCGCTGAGATAGCCGTGTTTCGGGCAGATGGAGAAAGTCGGCGTGATGGTGATGTACGGCAGCCGGAAATTCTCCAGCGCCCGGCGTACCAGCTTCTTGCACGCCGCCGCCGAGGAAATGCCCTCCGTCATGTAAAGATGCAGCACGGTGCCGCCGGTATATTTGCGTTGCAGATCGTCTTGCCGCGCCAGCGCCTCGAACGGATCGTC
>PKWQ01000132.1:5335-10592 GCA_003133265.1 Acetobacteraceae bacterium | reverse complement strand
CGTGATGGGTGCGTCCAAGCGGGTGGCGGAGATGTATTGCCAGGCGTTGGACGTAGTGGCCCGCGCCGGCGGCGGCCACGGCAGCGCCGAGGGCGCGCGCGCGGCACCCGGCCTGATGCGCTGCGTCACCGTGCGGTTCGGCAATGTGCTGGGCTCCACCGGGTCGGTGGTGCCGCTGTTCCAGCGCCAGCTGGAGCGCGGCGGGCCGCTGACCGTGACGCATCCGGACATGCAGCGCTATTTCATGACCGTGCGCGAGGCGGTGGGGCTGGTGCTGCAAGCCAGCGTGCTGGGCGCCGGCGACGCGACGCTGCCCTCGGGGCGGGATGGCGGCATCTTCGTGCTCGACATGGGCAAGCCGGTGAAGATCGTCGATCTCGCCCGGCAGATGATCCGTCTGGCGGGGCTGCGGCCGGATGACGACGTGGAAATCCGCTTCACCGGGCTGCGTCCCGGCGAGAAGCTGTTCGAGGAGTTGTTCCATGGCAAGGAACCGCCGGTTCCCACCGGCTATCCGGGCCTGCTGATGGCCACGCCGCGCACCGCCGACCCCGCCATCGTCGGGCGCGCGATCGAGGAGATCGCAATGGCCTGCCGCAGCGGGCAGACGCGGCAGGCGCTGACCCTGCTCGGCCGCCTGATCCCCGAATTCGAGCATAACGCCGACGGCGCCGCCGGTTCCGCGCGCGCCTGATCAGGACATAAGATGACCGTTTCCGTTGCCTTCCTCGACCTCAAGGCGCAGCAGGCGCGCATCCAGCCCGAGCTGCGCCGCCGGCTCGATGCGGTGCTGGCGCATTGCCAGTTCGTCCTTGGCCCGGAGGTGGCCGAGCTGGAGGCGGAACTGGCCGCGTTCTGCGGCGCGACGCACTGCGTCTCGGTCTCCTCCGGCACGGATGCGTTGCAGATCGCGCTGATGGCCGAGGAGATCGGCCGGGGCGACGCGGTGTTCCTGCCGGCCTTCACCTACACCGCCACCGCCGAGGTGCCGCTGCTGCTGGGCGCGACGCCGGTGTTCGTCGATGTCGATCCGCGCACCTTCCAGATCGATCCGGCGCATCTGGAAAGCCGCATCGCCGAGGTGCGCGCCGCCGGCAAGCTGCGCCCGCGCGCGCTGATCGGGGTCGATCTGTTTGGCCAGCCCGCCGATTGGCCGGCGTTGTCGCACATCGCCGGGCGGGAAGGGCTGTTCACCCTGGACGACTGTGCCCAGAGCTTCGGCGCGACGTATCGCGGCCGTCCGCTGGGCTGTGCGGCGGATGCGACGGCGACCAGTTTCTTCCCCTCCAAGCCGCTCGGCGCGTATGGCGACGGCGGGGCGCTGTTCACCGAAAGTGCTGCACGGGCGGCGCTGTATCGCAGCCTGCGCACCCACGGCGAAGGCACGACGCGCTACGAGGTGCTGCGTACCGGGATGAACGGACGGCTGGATTCGATCCAGGCGGCGGTGCTGCTGGCCAAGCTGACGGTCTTCCGCGAGGAGATCGCGATCCGCGAGCACATCGCCCGGACCTACGACCAGCGGCTAGGCAACGCGGTGACCACCCCCGAGCGCGTGCCCGACAGCACCAGCGCCTGGGCGATCTACGCCATCCTGCTGCCGGACGGCGCGGCGCGCGAGAGGGTGCAGGCGTCGCTGAAGCAGTCCGGCGTGCCGACGGCGATCTATTATCCGCGGCCGTTGCACCTTCAGCCCGCCTACCGCGACCACCATGACGGTGCCGCCTTGCCGGTGTCGGAGGATCTGGCGACGCGCATCCTGGCGCTGCCGATCCACCCCGACCTGACGGAAGCGGCGGTGGCGCATATCTGCGACTCGGTGCTGGCGGCGGTGGGGTAGCGGGCTAGATCAATCTTTGGAGCATATTTTCCCATTGAAAAATATGAGGCCTTATGATAGGAATATAATCTTGATTTTTTGGGGATTGGAACGAATGGCCGCCAACCAAAGCTGGGTCTACCAAGAGCGGCAATATCATCGACGGTTCGGGCATGGGACCGCTCCAAAGGAAGCCAAGCGTCCCCCATCCAACACCCGCATCAGCCCGGAGTGGGCCGGCGCGTTCAGCGGAGGCTGAGCCGGTTATGGACGATCTCCGCATCCCCTGTGTACTGTGGTTCCCGGGCGATCCGCCGCCCGATCTGTCGGGTTTCGCCGAGCCCATTCGATTGCCGGTCCGGGTGGTCTGGCGGAAAGCTGCGTCGGTGGAACCGCCGCCCCAGGATCGGCTGCCTGAACCGCCAGTTACCGACATGCCAGTTGGGTTATGTGCGGGCACACTGTGCGATATTCCGGATGGGACGCATTTGCCGCTTCAGAACACACGGGCCGTCGGTCAAGCAGCCATCAATTCTCCAGTCGTCACCGATCTGGCCAACCGCGCAACCAACCGGGTGCCTCACGTCGTTGATTCTGCGGTGGTATTATGCTCCGTTCCCGGCTCTATCGAGGATGGTCGGTGGGCCGTGAATCCTCGTGGCATTAGTGACTCGGGGTACGCTACCGCCCCAGTGCCGCTTGTGGACGACAAGGGTCAGGTGGTGTTGAACTCCAATGGCACGCCGATGATGAGACCCGCAGGGATGGATCCTCATTTCTTTGTAAGCGAGGGCCTCAAAGATAAGAAGGTAGAACAAATGCTGGCTCCATACGGAGGCGGCCTGGTTGCACTTGAATATTATGGCAGCGAGCTGTCAAAGTTCTGGCGTGGTGGTTCTTGGGACGCCCAGCGGATTGGTGGCTCGTTTCACCCGGAGTTTGTCGATTATGCGACCGTCGCGATAGGGCTTTATGCCGCCGCGAATGGTATACCAAGAGACCAGATACTGAGCATCCAAGATATTGTGGCCCGGACCAGCAAGTACCCATATGGTACGGAGATGGATCAGACCTATATCCATCTTCCTAAGCGCAACATACGAAATACCGATCTTGGGTACTTGCTCTATCAATCCGGCCGAATTGGCGTGACTGCGCAGCCCTGAGATGACCCGGTATCCTACCTTATTCCGCTGGTCGGGTTGCCTCCTTACATCGGGGGTGATCGTGGCCTTCGTGCTGGCCGTGGTGGTGTTGTGGACTACGGTACAACCGGGTTGCACCCACGTTGTTATCGAACGCCTGCCATCTCCCGATGGTTCGTGGGTCGCCGTCATTGACGAGTATACCTGCGACGTCGGTTTGTTCTCGACCGATATTACCGCCGAGGTCCATTTGCTTACGACGAAACCTCCACTTCAAGACATCGACTTGCTCGGAGTTGATACCGGTGGGAACGCGGATGAGCGCCCTCGCCTCGTTTGGTCCGCTCCGAACATGCTGCGGGTTACTGTGCCTGTGCAATCCTTCTTGAAAGTGTTGACTAGGCACGCCGAAGGAGTCCAGGTGGATGTGCATTTCGATCCAGATGATCCCGTGGCCAGGGCGGCTTGGCTCAAGCAGACCGGCCTCCCACCCGACCCAGCCGATGATCCCGCGAAACGGTAATGCTGGGGCATAAGATGCTGACTGAACCGCTCCGGGAAACCCGGAGCGGTTTAGACCGAAGCGAGCCATAAACAATCTGACTTTCGACGGTGCCGTGATTTACGGATATGGCGCCGTGGCCGAGGGTGATTCCACATCTCTGAAACGCGCGCCGCACCTGCTGCTACTGGATCTCCGCCGCATCGACCGCCGCGACGTCCAGCAGGCGTTCGATCACCTCGGGTTCCTGCGCGCCAGCGATGGCGTGACGGCCGGAAATGACGAAGCAGGGCACGCCGTTGATCCCGAGACGGTGCGCCCGCAGATTGTCGGCATGCACCGCGTCAACCTCGGCCTCCGAGGCGAGGAACTGGCCCGCCTGCCGTCCGTCCAGGCCGCAGGACTGGGCCAGGGCGCCCAGTAGCACCGGATCGCCGATATCGTCGCCGTCGGTGAAATGGGCGGAGAACAGCGCCTCCACCAGCGCGTCGGCGCGGCCGAAGCGGGAGGCGTAGCGAACCAGCCGGTGGGCATCGACGCTCGATGGCGTGCGGTGGATGCGATCGAACCGGAACAGCACCCCTTCGGCGCGGCCGATCTCGGCGATGGAGGTATAGAGCCGGCGTGCCCGGTCCTCGCCGCCGAATTTCCGGATCACATAGTCCCCGCGCGACATTCCGGCACGCGGCATGTCGGGATTGAGCAGGAACGGCCGCCAGGTCAGATCGAACAGCAGATCGGGCCGCCGGCGCAGGGTGCGCATCAGCCGGCGCACCCCGAGGAAACACCAGGGGCAGACCAGATCATGCACGATCTCGATCGACAGCCGTGCCTTGGGCGGTGCGAGTATATTCACACCATTATCATCGTGATTTCAGCCGGCTGGATCAAGCATCGATACGCGGCGGGCGGGCTTCTTTATTTCACCCGCACGAAACGCAACGGGAAGTAGTTGTCGGCCAGTTGCACTAGGTCGATATTTGCCTTGGCCGCCCAGGCGATGACCTGCTGGTGCAGCGGGATATAGGCGAATTCCTTCTGCATGATGCCGACCGCCTCGCCGATCATCTGCGTGCGCTTGGCCTGATCGGTCTCGACCGCCATCCGATCGGTCAGGCTGTCGATCCGCGGATCGGAATAGCCGGCATAGTTCACCTCGCCACGCGGCACGGCGCGGCTGGCGACCAGATTATAGAACACATTGTGGGCGTCGTAGGTGTTGGGCGTCCAGCCCAGCATATAGAAGTCCGTGTCGTAGTCGGGGGCGGCGATCTTGTTGAAAAACCGCACCTTGGTCTGCGCGGTCAGATTGATCTTCACCCCGATCTTCGCCAGCATCGCGGTGACCGCGGTGCAGATTGCCTCGTCGTTCTCATAACGGTCGTTCGGGCAGTCCATGCCCAGCTCGAAGCCGGCGCCGTAGCCCGCTGCCGCCATCAGCTTCTTCGCCCGCTCGATATCCGCCTTCGGCCGGATGTCCTGCTTGGGGTCGTAGCCGTTCACCCCCGGGCCGAACATGACGAAGGTCGGATGCGCCTGCCCGCGCATGACGCGCGCAGCGATCGCCTGTTCGTCGATCGCCAGCGTGAAGGCCTCCCGCACGCGCACGTCGCGGAACGGATTCTTGCCCTTTACCGAGGAATGGATGAGCTCGTCGCGCCACTGGTCCATGCCGAGGAAGATGGTGCGCAGCTCCGGCCCGACGATCAGCTTCAGGCCGGCTGTGTGCTTGATCCGCTCCTCGTCCTGCGGCGGGACCGAATAGATCATGTCGACATCGCCCGACAGCAG
>PKWQ01000132.1:0-5296 GCA_003133265.1 Acetobacteraceae bacterium | reverse complement strand
GCGTAGTTTTCCTGCCCGGAGGTCAGGTTGACCGGCTCGGCTGCTCCGTTCTTCTCCGACCAGGCCTTGCTCATCATCGTCCAGGTGGTGATTTCCTGGGGGAAGATCGGGTCGGGCTTGGCGGTCTCGAACTCGACCGTCAGGTCGTCGATCTTGCGGATTTCCTTCACCGGCGCGAGCACCGAGCGCATCACCGACGTCGCCGCGCGCACGCGGGCGGCGGAGAACACCACGTCGTCGGCGGTGAAGGGCGAGCCGTCCTGCCATTTCACCCCCGAACGCAGCTGGAAGCGCCAGACCGTCGGGCTGGTCTGCTCCCATTTCACCGCCAGCGCCGCTTCCAGCGCCAGATTGCGGTCGCGGCGGACCAGCGGCTCGTAGATGTTGGCGTCGAACGAGAGCTGGAAGGTCTCGTTGCGCGTGTACGGGTCCATGGCGTTGACGTCGCCATTGTTCGCCCACTTGAACGAGGCCGCCGAGCCTGTCTGCGGCAGCGCGAACGCCACGCCGAACAACGCGGCAGCAAGCCAGGAATGGTGCCGAGACATGAGGTAGCCTCCCAGAATGCGCATTTGAACGTCTGGCTAGAGGATGTGACGTCGCGGACGTGCTGGCAAGCATTCGGTGGCCGCGGGGATGACGCCGGGGAGCCGACTGTTCCGCCGATACGAGACCATCGTCCGGCGGAGGTTGTCGAGATGCCGCTTTCGTCGGCATGCTGTCCGAGGTGGAACGAGCCGAACGTCCAGGAACGGATCGATCAGCGATGACAGACAACAGCAGAACCGGCGGTGCCGCCCAGGCGAGTGACGATCGCTCCCGGTGGGCCGAGCGCAAGGCGGTGCTGCTGATCTCGGCGGCGCACCTGGTCAGCCATCTGCACATCCTGATCCTGGCGCCGCTGTTCCCGCTGCTGAAAGCGCGTTTCGGCGTCAGCTATGTCGAGCTTGGCCTGTCGCTTACGCTGTTGAACGTGCTCTCGGCATTTACCCAGGCGCCGATGGGTTTCGTGGTGGACCGCATCGGTTCGCGCCGCGTGCTGATCGGCGGGCTGTGCCTGGGCAGTTGCGCCTTTCTCTCGCTCGGCCTGATGCCGAGCTATACGTGGCTGCTGGTGACGGGGGTGGTGGCCGGGATCGCCAACAGCGTCTACCACCCGGCGGATTACGCGATTCTGTCGGCGCGGGTCGCGGATGCCAGGATCGGCCGGGCCTTTGCCATCCACACCTTCGCCGGCTTCATCGGCGGCGCCGCCGCGCCGGCGCTGGTGCTGATGTCCGGCAGCGTGACCGGAGTGCGGACGGCGCTGCTGGTCTCCGGCCTGATCGGTTTGGCGGTCGCGGCGGCATTGCTGTTCGCGCCCGATCTGGACGCCACGCCGAATCCGGCCCCGGCCGGGAAGACAGCGCGCGGCGGGGCGCGGGTGAACGTGTTCACTCCGGCGGTGCTCAATCTGACCGCGTTCTTCACGCTGCTCAGCCTGTCTTCGAGCGGCATCCAGGCGTTCGGGACTGCGGCGTTCACCGCCAGCTATGGCATCACCTTGTCGGCCGCCAACATGGCGCTGACCGTCTTCCTGCTTGCCAGCGCCTTCGGCGTGCTGACTGGTGGCTTCGTTGCCGACTGGACGCGCCGGCACGGCGATGTGGCGGCCGGCTGTTTCGCGNNCGCGCCGCGCCGCCGGGGGCGGCGGGGCGCGTGTTCGGCATCGTCAGCACCGGCTTCAATATCGGCGGCACGCTGGGGCCGATCCTGTTCGGCGCGATCATGGATGCGGGGCTGCCGCGCTGGATTTTCGCCGCCTCCGCCTTGTTCATGCTGGCGACGGTGGTGCAGGCCTTCGTGGGCGAGCGCCGCTCCGGCGGGGGAGCGGTGGAGGCACGCATCGCCGCCGAATAACAAGCCGCATTCCGGGGGGAAGCATATGCCAGGGCGCATTTTCGACGGGCTGAAAGTGATCGATTGCGCGAGCTACATCGCCGGGCCGGCGGCGGCGACGGTGATGTCGGATTTCGGCGCGGAGGTCATCAAGATCGAGCCGCCGGGCGCGGGCGATCCCTATCGAAGCGCCTTGCTGCGTCCGGCCGGCAAGGGAATGCATCCCAACTGGATGATGGATGCGCGCAACAAGAAGAGCCTGGCGATCGATCTGGCATCCGACGCCGGGCGCGCGGTGCTGTATCGGCTGGTCGCGGGCGCGGACGTGTTCGTCACCAATTACCCGCCGCCGGTGCGCCGCAAGCTGCGCATCGGGGTGGAGCATCTGGCGCCGCTGAACCAACGGCTGATCTACGCCTCGTTCACCGGCTACGGCGAAAGCGGGCCGGAGGCGGACAAGCCCGGTTTCGACTCCACCGTATGGTGGGGACGCTCGGGGATGATGGATCTGGTGCGCGCGGGGCCGGACGCCATCCCGGCGCGGTCGCTGCCGGGAATGGGCGATCACCCCTCGGCCATGGCGATGTATGGCGCCATCGTCACCGCGCTCTATCAGCGGGAAAAGACCGGGAAGGGCGGCTTCGTCGGTTCGTCGCTGCTGGCCAACGGGCTCTGGGCCAACAGCTGCTCGGTGCAAGCCCAGTTGTGTGGCGATGCCGTCACGGTGCAACCACCCCGCCACTTGGCCGCGGGGCCGACCCGCAACAATTATCGCTGCCGCGATGGGCGCTGGATCATCCTCACGGTGGTGCCGACCGAGGATCGCTGGCGGAAATTCGCCACCCATGTGGGGGATGGCGCGCTGCTGAGCGACCCGCGCTTCGGCACCGCGGCCGACCGGGATGCCAACGCGTCGGCGATGATCGCCGAACTGGACCGCATCTTCGCCAGCAAGGACTTCGCCGATTGGACGCGCATCCTTGAGGCCAACGGCCTGGTCTTCGGCTACGTGGCGCGCATCGACGATGTTCCGAACGACCGTCAGGCCATCGCCAGCGGCGCCCTGGTGCCGTTCGAGGACGACGATCTGTTGACCGTGAGCAGCCCGTTCTGGGTCGAAGGACAGGAGAAGGTGCGTCCGCGCCATGCACCCTCGGTCGGCCAGCACAACGAGCAGGTGCTGCGCGAAGCCGGCTATGCGGCCGAGGAGATCGCGGCGTTGCGCAAGGCGGGGGTGATCGGCTGAACCATGCTGCCGTGAGAAGGGATTTATTATGGGCAAGTACCTGAGGTTGCGGCAAATTTGCCTGGTTGCACCAGAGCTGGAGCCGGCGGTCGCCGATATCCGGGCGATCCTGGGCGTCGCCCCCTGCTACCACGATCCGAATGTCGCTCCGTTCGGGCTGGTGAATGCGGTTTTTCCGATCGGATACAGTTTCCTGGAAGTCGTCGCGCCGGTCGCCGACGCGACCACGGCGGGGCGTTTCCTCGAGCGTTCCGGCGGGCGCGGCGGCTACATGGTGATCATCGACTGCGACGACCCCGAGCGTCGGCAGAGCCATGCCGCCGCGCTCGGTATCCGCATCGCGCATGTCAGCGACCACGGAGATTACCTGGGCGTGCAGCTACATCCGCGCGACTGCCGCGCCGCGATGATCGAGCTCAACCGCACGGCCGGTGGCGACGACATCGCCGGCCCCTATCATCCGGCCGGCCCCGGTTGGCCGGCGCCGGTGTGGCCAGGGCAGGCGAGGATGCAGGCGAAGACATTGCTGGAGGCGGAACTGGAAAGCCCGGACCCGGCCGGTCTGGCGGCGCACTGGGCGCGCATCCTGGAACGGCCGGTAACCAGCGATGGCCCGGACCCGGTGATCGTCCTCGATGTCGGCGTCCTCCGCTTCCTGCCCGCGCCCATGGGCACGGCGGAATGTCTTGCCGGGCTGCGCATCGCGGTCGCCGACCCGGAACAGGTGTGCGCGGCGGCGTCCGCCCGGGGATATGCGGTGACCGGCGGCAGCTTCCATTGCTACGGCGTGCGCATCAGTCCGCTGGCGGCGGCCTGAACAACAAGAACGGGGGATCGTCTCATGGCTGAGTACCGGTTTTGCAAGGTCGAGGACGAAGGGCGGGTCCGCATCGTCACCATCAACCGCCCGGAGGTGATGAACGCGCTGCACAGCGAGGCGCATCACGAGTTCGAGGCGATGTGGGACGAGTTCGCCGCGCGTGACGATCTGTGGGTGGGCATCATCACCGGCGCCGGCGAGCGGGCGTTCTCGGCCGGCAACGACCTGAAGATGCAGGCCGCCGGCAAGCGCGGGCCGCTGGCGCCCTCGGGCTTCGCCGGCATCACCCATCGCTTCGATCTGGACAAGCCGCTGATCGCGGCGGTGAACGGCGTCGCCATGGGTGGCGGGTTCGAGATCGCGCTGGCCTGCGACATCATCGTGGCCGCCGAGAACGCGGTCTTCGCCTTGCCGGAACCGCGCGTCGGGCTGATCGCCGGCGCCGGCGGCGTGCATCGTCTGCCACGGGTTATTCCGCAAAAACAGGCGCTTGGCATGATTTTGACCGGGCGGCGGGTGTCGGCGGCCGAGGGCAAGGAACTCGGCTTCGTCAACGAGGTGGTGCCGGTCGGCGAGGCGCTGGCCGCGGCGAAGCGCTGGGCGGCGTTGATCCTGGAATGCTCGCCCAAGGCGGTGCGCGGGTCCAAGCAGGCGGTCTATAGCGGCATGATGCAGCCGACCCTGGAGCAGGCGATCCGCACCGTCTTTCCGGCGCAGCAGGCGAATGCGGAAAGCCAGGACTACATCGAAGGCCCGAAAGCGTTCGCCGAGAAGCGCAAGCCGAACTGGCAGAACAAGTAGTTGCCTATTGTGTGACTCACGCCGTCAGTCTTCTCCTCGGTGCACGTCGTGTATGACAAGCCCGCCGTCGGCTGCCGGCATCGTCAGCCAGTCCTTGCGGTTGAGCGTCTGCATCGTGTCGCCATAGCCGCTCTCCCAATGCTCGCGCATCGATTCGGCGCTGAACTCGTGGTCCTTCGCCTGCCCTTCATAGGCTGCCTGCTGATAGATCAGATGCAATATGGCGATCTCCGGCAGATCGGCCAGCTGCTGCTTCAACGCGCGCTCCTCCTCGTTCAGCGCCGCCTCAGGCACCTTGTCCAGCAGGCGCCTGAGCAGCAGGTTCTGTCTGTGCTGCTGGCTGTAATAGTCGGTCACCAGCCGTGTCCGGCTTGAATACTGGATGTCCTTCTGCCGGGCGAGCACGTCCGGCATATCGCGCGGCAGGTCGCCGCGGGCGCTGAACAGGTCCACCTGAAAGATCAGCGAGCTGTTGCTGCCGGTGTTGTCCAGCACATGCTGGAGCGGCGTATTCGACACCAGACCGCCGTCCCAGTGGTAGTCCGTGCCGA
>PKWQ01000149.1 GCA_003133265.1 Acetobacteraceae bacterium | reverse complement strand
AGTCGCAGGTCTACTCTGAGAGGCGCGTGCTGTACCCGATGAAGCGGGTGGACTTCGATCCCAACGGCGAGCGCAACACGCACATGCGCGGCATATCGGGCTACGAGCGCATCACGTGGGACGAAGCGCTCGGCATCGTTGCGAACGAGATCCAGCGCCAGAAGCGCGAACACGGCCCGGGCTCGATCCTGATCACCAACCCGGCGCACCATCAGTGGGGAAACGTCAACTACTGGCTGTCGTCAATGCAGCGGTTCATGAACATCATCGGCGCGAGCCGGGTGGGGTTCACCGCGATCAGTTGGGAAGGCTGGTACCAGGGCGCGATGCACCACTTCGGCAACAACTTCCGACTGGGCATGCCGGGCTTCACCGGCACGACGGAAGACTGTCTCAAGGAATCCGACATGGTGGTGTTCTGGTCCAGCGACCCCGAGGGCACGGGGCAGGTGTATGCCGGCCAGGAAGGCACGCAGCACCGGCAGTGGGCGAAGGAACTGGGCATCGAGTTCGTGCACATCGACCCGCACCTGAACCACACGGCGCAGTTCTTCGGTGGCAAGTGGATCCCGATCAAGCCCGGCACCGACGCGGCGATGGCCCAGGCCATCATGTACCAGTGGATCGTGGACGAGACCTACGACAAGGACTACGTCGCCAAGCTGACTACCGGCTTCGACGAGTGGCGCGACTATCTGCTCGGCATGTCCGATGGCATTCCCAAGACGCCCGAGTGGCAGGAGGCCGAGACCGGCGTGCCGGCCAAGGACGTGCGCAGTCTGGCGCGCGTGTGGGCCAAGCGCAAGACCTATCTCGGCGCGGGCAGTCTGGGTGCAGGCCTGGGTGGCGCCTGTCGCGCAGACACCGGTTCACAGTGGACGCGCTGCATGGTGCAGATGATGGCCATGCGGGGCTGGGGCAAGCCGGGCATAAACTTCGGCAACCTAGCCTTCTCGGCCCGCATGGACTTGTCGTTTTACTTCCCCGGCTACTCGGAAGGCGGCATCTCGGGCGACCTGGTCAACAACGCTTCGGCGGTAAACAACTACCAGCGCATGCCGCACATCCTGACGATGAACAGCTGCCAGCAGATTGTTCCGCGGCAGCGCATTGCCGAGGCGATTCTCGGGGAGTCGGTCGAAGGCCGGCCGATGGACCCGACGTCGTTCCAGGCGCAGATGCAGCCCTACCAGTACCCGAAGGTGGGCTACTCGAAGATCCATATGCTGTACCGCTACGGCACTTCCAATATGGGGGTGATCCTGCAGTCGGGCCGCATGATCGAGGCCTCCCGCTCTCCGTCGCTGGAGTTCAGCGTGAGCCAGTGCATCTACATGGAAGGCGACGCGCAGTTCAGCGACGTCATCCTTCCGGCATGCACCTCGTTCGAGCGCTGGGACATCGCCGAGTCGACCAATGCCGGCGGCGTGCTGCCGCTGGGCCACTATCAGCTCAACCATCGCGTCTTCGTGATGCAGCACAAGGCCATCGAACCCTTGGGCGAATCGAAGTCCGACTATCAGATCTTCGCGGACATCCTGGAGCGCATCGGTGGCGCCGGCATGTACACCGAAGGCGGCCACTCCGAGTTGACTTGGTGCAAGCGTGTCTTCGACGGCAGCGACCTGCCCAAGAAGATCAGCTGGAAAGAGTTCATGAAGAAGGGCTACTACGTCCTGCCGCCGATCTCCGAGGAACAGGATTACCCGACCGAAATGCGCTGGTTTACCGAAGGCCGCGCCAAGGACACGCCGGAAATGACAACGATGCCGTCGCAGCACACCGGTACCATCGGCTACGGTCTGGGCACGCCCTCTTCCAAGTTCGAGTTCGTGCCCACGTCGCTGCGCATGATCGAGGGCATCGACCCGAACCGCCCGGCGGTCAACCGCTACATCCCGTCGTGGGAAGGCACTCACACGAGCGAACTGTACAGCAAGTACTCGCTGCAGCTGCTGACCTCGCACCCGCCGTTCAGCTTCCATACCCAGAATGACGGCAAGGCCGCAGCGATCAACAGCATCAAGGACCACCGCATCACCGTGGATGGCCGGGCGTACTGGATCCTGCGCATGTGCCCCGAGGACGCGGCCAAGCGCGGGCTGGTGCAACACGACCTGGTCAAGGTCTACAACGACCGAGGTGCCGTGATCTGCGCCGTCGATGTGGCGCCCACGGTCATGCCGGGAAGCGCCAAGTCCTATGGCTCCTCGGCCGAATTGAACTTGATCACCACGCCCGAGGGCGTGGTCGATCGAGGCGGCTGCATGAACATGCTGACGTCCTCCCGGCAGATATCGAAGACCTCGGACGGCATCGCGCCGAACACCTGTCTGGTTGAAGTGAAGAAGTGGGATCGCGTGATCGTCAAGGAGTTTGCATGAACAAATGGAATCTGATCGTCGACGTGGCCAAGTGCAACAACTGTAATAACTGCACGATGGTCATGAAGGACGAATACGTCGGCAATGAGTTCCCGGGGTACTCTGCGCCGCAGCCCAAGGAGGGGCACGAGTGGATCACGATCGACCGCCACATCCGCGGCAATGCGCCGATGGTCGACGTAACCTATGTGCCGCGCACCTGCAACCACTGCGACAACGCGCCGTGCGTGGCCGCAGGCAAGGGGGCAGTGACCAAGCGCGAGGACGCCGTCGTGATAATCGATCCGCGCCAGGCCAAGGGCCGCAAGGATCTGGTCGACGCCTGCCCTTATGGCGCGATCTGGTGGAACGAAGAACTTCAGTTGCCCCAGCACTGGACTTTCGACGCCCATCTGCTGGATGCCGGGTGGACAACGACGCGCAGCGCCCAAGCCTGTGCGACCGGAGCGTTGCGGGTGGTGAAACTGTCCGACGAGGCAATGGCGGCGAAGGCAATAGCGGAGAAACTTTCGGTGCTGCAGCGCGAGCTGGGAACCCGACCGCGCGTCTATTATCGCGGCTTGGAGGCGGTGCAGACCTGCTTTCTCGGTGGTAATGTGGCGGCACGCGGCAAGGACGGCCTGCTCGACAACGTGGAGGGCGCCACCGTGGAAGTGACGCTGGACCAAGGGCGGCGCATCGAGAGCACGAAGACCGATGCCTACGGCGATTTCAAGATCGATGGCCTGGAAGCTGTCGTCAGTGAATATCGCGTGCTGGTCCACCACCCTGAACTCGGCAAGGCCGAGGCGTTCGGGACGCTGTTTCCGAGCCTCTACATCGGCACCTTGGAGCTCGGTTAGGTTGCTGCGAGCCTTCGCCAGGCCGCCCTCCACGCTGGAGATGGCGGCCTGCGCGCGAGTACAAAGCGGGACATGCATGAATTGGAGCGCCCATTAGTTCCCAAAGGATCTGCTTGGGGTCTCGCCGATTTTAAAAAAAGGAGCGACGAGAAATGCGCCGCTGCCACAAGAGGAGATTGGCACAATCCGACCAGTCCGAGAGATTCGGTAGATACCAATGATCGTGAAGGGAAAGTGTCTCTTTATTATCGAAAATCGATAACCTAGTTCGACCCACATCCGATCCGGAGCATTTCATGGCATTTCGCAAAATCTTACTGATCATCCTTGGCGGGATCGGTTTGATCATTGTCTCCGTCATGCTCGCGAGCCTCATCTACCCCAGTGTACGCGGCATCGACGATATGAGTGCGGGTCAGACTTTTACGTTGCCGCTTGCCATTCCGCCATTGCTGGAGCCGCGCAACGAAAGCGGCGAGAAGGTGTTCGACCTTGTGGCGCGTCGGGGCAACACGCAGTTCCGGCCCGGCGTAGAGACGACGACCGCCGGATTCAATGGGGCATATCTTGGGCCGACAATCCGCGCCCATCGCGGCGACAGGGTACGAATGAACGTCACCAACTCTCTCGACGAGCCAACGACGGTGCATTGGCATGGCATGCATCTGCCTGCGGCGATGGACGGAGGACCGCACCAGATCATCGACGCCGGCTCGACTTGGCAGCCCCACTGGACCATCAGCAACGAGGCATCCACGCTTTGGTATCACCCGCACTTCATGGGCAGAACCGGCCCGCAAGTCTACAGTGGGCTCGCCGGCCTGTTCATCATCGACGATGCAAACAGCGACGCGCTGGCCCTGCCACGAACCTATGGCGTGGACGACATTCCTGTCGTCGTGCAAGACAGGAAGTTCGACGCCCTCGGCTAGTTCGCCTATGAGCATCATGACCCCATTAAGCACCCGTTCGGGATGCTGGGGGACACGATCCTAGTCAACGGCACGCTCGGCCCGTATGTCACTGTTCCCCAAAAGTTCATCCGCTTGCGTCTGTTGAACGGCTCGAACGCGCGACGCTATAATTTCGGCTTCTCCGATGATCGGCCCTTCCGGCAGATTTCTAGCGACGGCGGACTGCTTGACGGCCCGATTGAGCGGACGCGCCTGGTTCTCGCACCAGGCGAACGCGTCGAGATCGTCGTCGACATGAGCCGCACGGTCGGTTCCGTCTCGCTAGTCAGCTATGCGGTTCCGGGTGCGATGCCAATGCTCCATCTGGCGCGACGATTGTTCTCGCTCGTGAATGACGAATATCAGCGCTTCACGATCTTGGAGTTGCATCCAAGAGCCGGCGCCTATCCGGCCGAGGAGCTGCCGGCAAAGCTGAACTCAATCACGCGCCTCGAAGAAAGTCGTGCGACTAAGGTCAGGTTGTTCCGACTGACAGACCGGTCAAGCATCAACGAAAAACAAATGGATCATGCTCGCATCGATGCGATCGTGCGCAGAGGGGACACAGAAGTCTGGGAAATTCGCAACGAAGAGGCGTTGTTCTACCACCCCTTCCACGTTCACGATGTTCAGTTCCAGATTCTCGATCGCGACGGCAAGAGACCAGAGGCTTATGAACTCGGGTGGAAAGATGTAGTGCTCGTTAAGCCGAGAGAGACGGTACGATTGATCATGCAGTTTTCAGACTATGCCGATCCGACGCTGCCTTATATGTTTCACTGCCATATTCTCGAGCATGAAGACATGGGCATGATGGGGCAGTTCATTGTGGTCGATGACCCTGCCTAGCCCGTCGGGCTAGTTTCGCGGCTCGCAAATCAGGAGAAGGAGGCACACAGACATTATTAGGGTCGCTTCCTCCATCGCCGGATTGCTGAGCGTGAGCCAATGCTGTATGAAGTGGATGCGCAGTATCGTCTCCTCGGAAAACGGCGGGCGGCCACGTTTGGTGCTCAGGTTCAGACTTATGTCGGCTTGCTTCATGTCCGCTATCGTCTCAGCCAACCAGGCTTGCACGCTGGTAATGCAGTCGTTCTTTAGCGCGCTGTATTTTCCGTTTTCTGAGACGACCCCGTGAACATCATTTGCGGACAAACTCTAAATGAAGCTTCCGACGCTTTCGCCATCGAACCGTCTCATGCAGCTACCAACTGTGAGAAGCTGACCGACGATTTCCGTATCGCCGCCCAGCTTGCCTATACCTATCCCCGATAACCCTGAGCTGTCGATCGGCCTAGAGAAATAGTGCGAGATTGGCAAGTCCGAGCACGGCTTGGTCCACCAACACGATGCGCTTCGCTAATTTCCACCCTGCATCCGTCTTGCGCAGGATGTCGTCGCGACGCGCGGAGAAGGTGTCGAACTGATGGGCGTCGCCGCGGCTGCGATGCAGCAGAAGGTAGCTCTGGGCCAGATACTCGCCCGCAACTGCCGTCTCATGCAGCCTCAGATTGCTGACGATGCGCCGCACGCGGGATGGCGGATCTTCCGCAAACGCGCTGTCGGTGTACATGCGCTGCGCCTTGAAGGTCAACGCACCCTTGTCGTCGAACAGCCAGTTCATGCCGTCGTTGAAGCCGTTACCCTTCTTGCGGTTGAAGGACTGGCGCACCGGCATCGTGCACTGCACGTCGTCGGCTAGCAGGCCGAGCCACTCGTTGAACAAGCCGTCGTCAAGAAGATATGCCTCTTCGATGAGGAAGTGCATGGCTTCGTTGTAGACGCCGGCGCCGAACGGGATAGCCTTGCCGGGCGGTTGGGAATTCGCCGCGGGAGCGGCTGATTTAATATCGACTGGTTGCATGTTGGTTCCCTCAGACTTTCTCTTCCAAACGATCGAAATACCGCTGCCACCAGTTCCACTGTGGATCATCGCGCGAGAACCCGGCATGCACGTTCCCCTCGCCGGGCCAGCCTTCCGGCTTGTGCTCGCCGGTCAGGGTCCAGTACTTGAGCGTCCCCTGGCGTCCAATGTAGCCGCGCGAGGCGCTGGTCTGACCCGGCCATACCTCGGCGTCGTCGCCTTCGATGAAGCCGGAAGCGCCCTGCATGAAGGAGGTCGAGCGCCGCATCAAATCCCGGTATTCCTCGGACGCCCCCTTGGCCACCAGTACCCACATGCAGAACTCGAACTTGTCCGGACCGAGCGGAAGGTAGGTGCGGAAGCTGAGGAATGGCGCCGGCACGCCGTTGTACATCGGGTTGTGCATGTTCCATACGCCCGCATTCGGAAATATGCCGCCGTTCCCGGGCGGGGTGGTGGCAAGAAACTCCAGCTCTTTTTCACCAAGGAGCTGCAGCATCTCGGGCAGCATTTCCGGAGGAACGCCAGACGGTGGCAGTATGTGCAATTTTTCGATTGGCGACAATTCCTTGCCGCCTGATATCGCACGGTACATGTCTCCAAGGTCGAAGCAGATGATGTTGTGGCCGTTTTCGGTGCTGACCTTCGGCGCATGCAGTTGCCAGTCGCGAGGATTGGTCGGGCTGCCGCCGGTCAGGGCGCCGAGTGAACGATGCAACTGTCCGGCGTGATAGGCGTCACCGCCGAATTGTTCAGACGCGGTCTTCCAGTTGGCGTTGATCACGAAGCGTTGCGGCGGACCAAGAACTTCCATGCCGTTTGGCACCTTGTTGAAGATCAGGTTCAGGTAATACTTGTAATCGCCGAGATAGTCTTCGAGACTCGGCGCGGACTCGTCCCAGTTTGCGAATATGATCCCGCCGTAGACGCCGACCCGGGCCTTGCGCAATCCGAGGCGGGAAGCGTCCATGCCATCGGGGTACATTTCTTCCTTGAACGGTGCGCCGCGGAAGCTGCCGTCGAGATTGAATATCCAGCCGTGATAGATGCAGCGGAAGACCGAGCTGTTGCCCGCCTCCTCGCGGCACACCAGCGCGCCGCGATGCGAACAGACATTGAGCATGCAGTCGATGCCGCCGTCGCGGCGTCGCGCCACGATCACCGGGTCGTCGCCCAGCCTGCGGGTGACGAAGTCACCCACCTCGGAGATTTCGCTTTCGTGACCGACGATGATCCAGTTTTTCGCAAAAATGCGTTCGAGTTCCAGTTGGTAGATTTCAGGATCGCTGAACAGTCGCGTCGAGACTTCGCGCTTGTCCCGGTCGACCAGGCTGGAAATCGACGTGCCGTCCACCAGAGCGGTTCGACCGCGCTTCAAGTCATTTTCGTTCGTCATCTTTCTTCCTCGCTTGCGCCCCGTCGTCGTTTGACGCGGCTGGGTTGATGTTCATTGGTGCACCCATGTGCTTTTCATTCGCCCAAGGCGACGAGATCGGGTTTGGCACTCATGCGCGGCAGGTTCAATCCACCATCCACCGGAATGGTCGCGCCGGTGATGTAACGGGAGGCATCGGAAGCAAGGAACACAGCCACAGGTCCGATGTCCTGTTCCGGATCGCCCATCCGCCCGAGGGGAATGATCTGATTCGCGAACTCGCGAAATCCCGGCCGCTCGTCGCACATCTTGTTGAAGGCAGAGGTCGCTGCGACGGGAGCCAGGGCATTGACCAGGATATTGAATCGCGCCCAATCAATCGCTGCGCTGCGCGTCATCGCCTGGATGCCGGCCTTGGCCACCGAATAGTCGGCATGCAGCCAGGCGCCGGTTTCGATATCCAGCGAGGTGAAATTGATGATGCGGCCGCCGCCCTGGTCGCGCATCACCGGCATCGCAGCCTGCATTGCCCACCAGGCGCCCCAGACACTGATTGCCAGCTGTTGCTCCAGCATCGCGTCGGTTTTTTTTGCCATGACCACCGGCGTTGGGACCTTGATCGCATTGTTGACGAGGATATCGAGTCGGCCGTAGCTACTCACCGCCGTCCTGATCATCGCCTCGACATCGGCCTTTTTTGACACATCTGTACGCACGAATTTTGCCCGCACCCCCATCGCCTCAAGTTCCTTCGCAACGAACTGGCCGCTTGCCTCGTTGATTTCTGCGATCACTACCGCTGCGCCTTCCTGCGCAAAGCAGCGGGCGACTCCGCGGCCTATCCCCTGCCCTGCGCCGGTAACCAATGCAACTTTTCCATCGAGAATACCCATGACTCCTCCAATTATTGTTTGTGCACGCCGGCGTTGTGGGGCGCAGCATCCGTTAAATCATAGCCTTTATTGAGTTTATTATCAATAGCGACTACAAACAGAATTTTCATCATGCGAATCGCGTCTGCTATGGCATCAGCAGGACTGCCCTGCCGCGGCCCTTTTTGCCTTGTTCGACGTCGGTGATGAGAGCGATCGCATCCGGCAGCGTTGCTGTTCGGCTAATTTCGAAATCAAGCTTGCCCTCGATGACGGCAGCGGCAAGCGCACCCAGTATCGGAATCGTCTGGACCCCCATCACGGCCTTGTAGCGTGGCGACAGCAAGCCGCGCAGCATCCTGGCCGGGTCCATGTTTATGTCAAGGAACCGTCCCCTGGACGAACTGAGCAATGCCATGCCGTCTTTCCACGATAGGTTGCCGGAGGTATCGAAAACAGCATCGAATTGACCGTACAGACGCTCCAGCCCGTCGCGCGCATAATCCAGCACCGGCTCGACGCCGAGCATGCGGGCCGCCTCCATGTCCGCCGCTCCGCAGTTGCCTGCTACCGACGCGCCATGCATTTTTGCAATCTGTACGGCGGCTCGGCCTACGGCACCGGAGCATCCGCTGACGAAGACCTTTTGGCCGGCCTGGATTCGTGCCGACAAGACAAGGCCGCGCCAAGCCGTAACTGCAGCCACCGGAATGCAGGCCGCCTGCTCGAAAGGCAAGCCAGCCGGCAGCGCGGCTACCAGATCTTCGTTCGTGATGAGGTGGTCTGCAAACGCTCCCGAGCGCTTCATCGGCACCGAGCCGAACACCTGGTCCCCGGGCCTGATTCGCGACGCGCGACTGCCGACCGATTCCACGATGCCCGAGAACGCGGTACCCATGGCGCGCGGGAAAGCGCGCCCTGTCATGAGGCGCATCTCGCCACGCCGGATCTTCCAGTCGACGGGATTGATGGCGGCGGCGCACACACGAACTAGGACCTCATCTGCACCGGGCGGCGGCAACGCAAAGTCTGCCAGGACCATTTCTTCCGGGCCGCCATATCGACGGTACTGAATGCGTTTCATGCCGCCACCATCGCCAGCAGCGGTTGCTCTTCGTCGCTCAGATCCTCGGCACGGGCCTGAACCCCCTGCGCGACGAGCCGCTTGGCAACCATGAATTCGGACGACCGGTTGACAGTCTCCGCCGCGATGATCACCCCGCCGCGCAGGTAAAACATGCAGAAGGAATTCTCGGCCGGCCGCCCGCGCACCACCACTTCGTCGTAGCCGCCGCAGAGTCCGACCATCTGCAGTTTCAAGTCGTACTGATCGGACCAGAACCACGGAACCGAATTATACGGCTGGAGCTTGCCGCAAATCGTGGCTGCAACAGTACGTGCCTGCTCCATGGCATTGGGAACGGACTCCAGCCGCAGCCGGCGACCGGCCCATGCGCTGGGATGGTTGGCGCAATCCCCTGCCGCGAGGATGTCCGGGTCGCTGCTGCGGGCATACTTGTCGACGACGATGCCATCTGTCACCTCGAGGCCGGCAGCTTCGGCGAGCTCCACATTGGGCAGCAGGCCGATCCCGGCCACCACGAAGTCAAGGTCGATGCGCGTGCCATCATCCAGCAGCGCCGCCACCGCACGGTCCGCCACCTGCTCGAATCCCTGCAACTTGACGTTCGTGCGCAGATCCACTCCAGCTTCGCGATGCACGCGCTCATAGAAAGCAGACATTTTAGGCGACGTCACACGCGCCAGGACGCGCGGCGCGCTTTCGAGAACGGTCACGTTCAGCCCGTGCTTGATCGCGACAGAGGCAATTTCCAGTCCGATGTAGCCGCCACCGACAATCACCAGCCGGCGATCCGGACGGAATTCCTTGCGAATCGCGTCGATATCGTCCAGCGTGCGCAGGTACAGGATGTTTGAAGCGCCGGCACCGGGAAGAGTCAGACGCCGTGGGCGGCCGCCGGTGGCCAGGACCAGCTTGTCGTAGTGCTGCTCGCGACCGTCAGACAAGAGAATTCGGTGGGCGGCACGATCGACGCTTTGCACTTTCAGCGGCACCAGCAACTCGGTGCCCGCCTTCTCATACGTTGCCGCGGGCTTGATGAGAAGGCCTTCAGCCCCGGTTTCCCCTGCCAGATAGGTTTTGGACAAGGGTGGACGACGATAAGGCAGATAAGGTTCTTCACCAACCAGCAGAACCCGGCCCTTGTAGCCTTGCTGCCGTAGGGATGTTGCAACTTCGGCTCCGGCCTGGCCGCCGCCGACTATGATAGTGATATGATGCATGCTTACCTCATGGCGTTTTGACGTTATATTGAGTATATTATCAATTTAATTCCCAGCGGCGTCCAGTCTGATATAAAAAAACGTCATCGCCTCATAAAAGAACCAAGAAATGACAGAGCATCGCATGACAACAGAAAGTAAACCTCGAACTACTACGCCAAGAGCACGGCGTCTTAGCCATGACGAGCGTCGCGTGCAGCTGCTCCAATGCGCAATAAAAATCTTCGCAGAGAATGGCATTCCAGGATCCAATCACGCCATGGTCGCAGCGGCAGCCAAAGTATCCGTTCCGACGGTGTTCCACTATTTCAATAGCAGCGAGGCACTGGTTGACGCTGTCTTGAGCGAAGTTGCGCGGCTCTATGGTTCGGCGCTCATGTCCGCCGGCAGGTCCAGCCTGCCGCCGCAAGAGACTCTGCAGATGCTTCTCCATACGCTGGTGAACACCATCGACACGCATCCCGACTACGTCCAGATATTTACCGAGTGGAGCATCTCGGCTCGGTCCGGTGTCTGGCCGCGTTACCTGAAGCTGTATCGCCTGATCATTCGCACCGTCGCGAAAGTGGTGGAAGCCGGACAGCGCTCCGGTATCTTTCGTGCCGATCTGAACCCGGAGGACGAAGCAGCCATACTGCACGCCACATCCGGTGCGTTCATCCAGATGAAGGCGATGGGGGCCAAGCCGGAACGCATGGAAGCGTTCCAGCGCTCGATCATGCAGTCGGTTTCGGCTCCGCAGGTCCGGAAGGCGAGAGCAAAAAAATCTGTCGGCTCCTAAGCTCGGCTTTCATTGCCGTCGTGGGTCACCTTACCGCTTCTGCCGCGCGGCCAAGCTGGGCCTGCCGCTCGCGCGCCATCGTAATCGCCGTGTCCTCGATCATGTCTTCCTGGCCACCCACCATCTTGCGGCGGCCGAGTTCGAGCAGGATCTCGCGCGCCGGAATCCCGTACTTTTCCCCGGCGCGCTTGGCGAACAGCAGAAAACTGCCGTACACGCCGGCATAGCCAAGCGTCAGTGCATCGCGGTCGATGCGGATCGGAAAATCCATCAGCGGCACCACCAGGTCCTCGGCGACATCCTGGATCTTCCAGAGGTCGACACCGGTTTCGATGCCCATGCGATCGCATACCGCGACCAGCACTTCCATTGGCGTATTGCCAGCGCCGGCACCGAGCCCGGCGGCCGCGGCATCGATGCGGTTGGCGCCGACTTCAATCGCGGCAATCGAATTGGCGACGCCCATCGCCATGTTGTGGTGGCCATGGAAGCCCAGCTCAGTCTCGGGCTTGAGCGCCTCACGCACCGCGCGCACGCGCGCCTTCACGTCGTCCG
>PKWQ01000018.1 GCA_003133265.1 Acetobacteraceae bacterium | reverse complement strand
GTGACGGTGTCCATCGCGGCCGACATGAGCGGGGTGGTGAGAGTGATGTGCTTGGTGAGTTGGGTCTGGGTGCTGACCTGGGTGGGGACAACCTCGCTGTAGGAGGGGACTAGCAGGACATCGTCGAATGTCAGGGCTTCCGGGATCGGGGAGATGATCATTTGTTCTTTCTGGTTGGGGGCTGCGGGTGGATTCTCGCGGCGGGTTTGGTTGATTGTAGAGTCGCGCGGGTGCGAGAGCAAATGCGCGGGGGGCGAAATGGGGCTTGCGGACGGGCCGGCGCGGAATGCGGAGCAACTGGCTGAGGTGTTGGATCGCTCGCTGCGGCTGACAGGGAGAGGACTGGCTCGGCTGCCCATTCTTCCGTGGGCCGTTGCGCGGGCGGCTCGGACGGCTGCTCTTCGAGGGGCGCGGGCGCTTCTTCGACGGGTGCGGCGGGGTCGTCGACCTCGCAGGTTCGGCCGGGCGGGGCGATGTCGGGGTTGGCGTCGGGGATGGTGACCCAGGGCTCCTTGTAGACGTCGCGGACGAGTTGGGTGGGGCGGNNGGACGATGCGCAGCCCGCGGGCGTTGGCGGAGGCGAGCTGGAGGCCATAGAAGAGGGAGTTGGCGTGCTTGGTGTCGATGCAGCCGGTGGCGAGCGCGTTGATGACGCAGGAGATGGCTAGCTGGGCGGACTCGCGGTCCTCGATGTCGGGGAGCTGGAGGAACCGGGGATGGGCCATCTGGGCGGACTGGAAGTGGACCTTGTCGCGGTAGAGGTCGTGGCTGCGGTGGAGGCGATTGTGGAAGTAGCAGAAAGACGAGCCGGTGAGTTGGGCGCCGTGGCATTGCAGGCCGTTGGTCTTGATGTGGCGACAGATGCTTACTTGCATTGGGTGCTCCTTGGTGACGTACCCCCCGGGGGGTGGTTAAAAGTCGAATGGATGCAGTTACTTAGCTAAATTTATGTCGCTAAATATTTGCATCCAAAGAAGTTATTGGTAAATATTTGGAACTAAAGGCGTTAGGTTCTGGTTCGAGTGCTCAAAGGAGCCCCCAGACAAAAGCCCCGGGGCTGAAGCCCCACGCTAATCCGAAAAGCGACAGCAAAGCCTCAACGGCGTCTTAAAGTGCGAAGCCCCGGCTGGTGGCCGAGGCTTTGTTTTTATTTACTTACTACCTTGATTGTAGCAGGTTGGGCATAACTAGTATGCCAACTATTTTTCGGGGCTAAGTTGTTGTGGTTGGGTGGGTTAGGGGAAAAATCGGGAGCTGGGGGGCTTGACATGCGATTTTGCTGGGGTTTTTGAGGATTTGTTTTCTGGCAGGGATGTATTTTCTCCAGGGCCGTTTTGCGGAGCGGTAGCCCTTAGGCATCCAAGATACGGCACTCGTGGCTCGAGGAGTCACGGCAGTATAAAGTCCTTGCGCAGGGCAAGACTATCCGACTCGTAGCCGCCGTAGTAGACGAGATAGTCGTGCTGATTGAGGTGCTGGATCATGGTCCCGATGGCTTTGGGGGATAGGTGGCCCTGCTCGAACCGGATGAGCAGGGGCCGGGATTTGGTGAGGTCGAGGGTTTGCAGGGCGTCCCAGTCGTAGCCCTCGGTATCCAGTTGCAGGACGTCCACCTTGGTCAACTGGTGCTTAAGAATGATGTCGTCGAGCCGGGCGGTGGGCACGCTGATGGCTACCATGCCCTGCGGCTTCACGCCCGATTGTTTGGCGATGATCTTTGGATCGAAGGACACGATACTGTCAGAGGGCGTGGCACCTGGGGGCAGCCGGTAGAGTTGAAGCGGGGCGGTATTGCTGGAGATGGCGACGTTTTCGAAGGAGAGTCTGCTCTCAAGCCCGGCGTAGTTCTCCTTGAGTCTCTCGAAGACCTCGGGCTGGGGTTCGATGAGAACGCCTCTCCAAGGGTACTTGAGGAGGTAGGGGCGGATGGGATCATCGTCTCTGCCTTCGTTTGCGCCGACCTGGATGAGGGTCAGGTTGTCGCCGCGGGTGACGATCAGGTAGTGGAGGGCCAGGTCGAAGATGGGAGCCGACTGGAAGTTCGGAAATGGGGCTTTTCTGATCTCGTAGCCGTACTTTCGCGCGGTGCGCTGAATCCACATCTTCATGCGAGGTCGCCTTGAACTTGGATTTTCTGGGGCTTGCTAACGTGTCGCCTGTTTTCTATACGATATAACAACTCTGGGGGGAGCCGATGGGCGTGGGGAATAGTGAGCGGGGACGACGGGGGATTGGGTTTGAGTTTCGCCGGGAAACAGCGTATCTTGAAAGAGCAGGCGAGTTTCCACCCCCCGGCGAGGTACCGTTCGTTGGGGACCCCGGATTTGTTTCCACCCCAACGAGCAAAAACCGCTCGTCGGGGACCCCGGATTTGTTCCGTCGTTTAGTTAGGCGCCGTGTACGCACCGGCAGAAATGGCGGAAGAGATGAGTGGGCGAGAGCCCACTTTTTGTTGCTCTAAAGAAAGTTTGGCGGCGGAGAGCCTGGCGAGGGCCTTAGAAGCAAGAACGAGCAACAGCAAAAGCCTTTAGAGCAAGAACGAGCAACGGCAAAAGCCTTTAGAGCAAGAACGAGCAAGAGCAAAAGCCAATACGGGGGTTCTTCGCTTCGCTCAGAATGACAAACAAAGAACGAGCAAGAGCAAAGACAGAAACAGAAGCAGATTCTCTTCGGGAATGACAAGCCAAGGGGCGTCGACAAACCAAGGGGCGTCGACAAACCAAGGGGCGTCGACAAACCAAGGGGCGTCGACAAACCAAGGGGCGTCGACAAACCAAGGGGCGGCAAGCGGACGCTGATTATGGCATTGCAGATGGATGAAATTCGGGCGCTGGCGGAACGGGTTGCGGCGTCGCACCATCTGGAAGTTGTGGATGTAGAGTTTGGCGGCGGCGGGAAGTCGCGAGCGCTGCGGGTTTTTGTGGAGAAGGATGCGGCGGAACGGAAGAGGCTTGCGGAGCGAGCTGCTGCCGGAGAAGTTGAAGACTTGCCGAAGGGCGTTCCGGTGGAGCTGCTCTCGGGTGTGACGCATGAGGATTGTGCGGCGTTTGCGACGGATTTTGGGACGCTGCTGGATGTTGAGGATGTGGTTCCGGGGAGTGAGTACACCCTTGAGGTGTCTTCTCCGGGGCTGGAACGGAAGCTGGCTACGCCAGAAGATTTTGCGCGGTTTGCAGGCAGCCTGATTAAGGTGAAGACGTTTACTCCGGTGAATAGCAACCGGATTTGGACGGGGCGGTTGACGGGTTCGGATGGCGGCGTTTTGAAGATCGACCTGGCTGCGGTGAAGCAGAAGGGTAAGGCGAAGAAGGCGGCGGTTGCGGACGTGATTGAGATTGCGCTGGCGAATGTTGAGAAGGCGAATTTGGTTGTGGAGATTTAAGTACAGCTGCTGGTTGTTGGTTGCCGGTTGTTAGTTGAAGACGGCAAGACAGAAGCAGATTCCCTTCGGGAATGACAAACACGAGGGAATGACAAAACAATTCGAGAACGACATAGAAGTTGAAGGTGAGTGAAGCGTATGGCGAGTGTTCTGTATCAATCGATCGAGACGTTGAGCCGGGATAAGGGCATCGAGCCCGCTGTGGTGGTTGGCGCGGTCGAGGACGCGATCGCGCTGGCGACGCGCAAGTATTACAAGACGCAGGAAAACATGCGTGCGGAGATGGATAAAGAGACGGGCGAGATTCGGGCGTACGTCTTCAAGACGGTGGTCGAAGGGCCGGAGCAGGTTGAGGACGAGATCAACCAGATGACGCTGGAGGCGGCGCGCGCGCTGGCGCCCGAGGTTGAGGTGGGCGGCGAGCTGCGCTTCTACAAGGACACTTCCCCGCTGGGCCGGATTGCGGCGCAGATGGCGAAGCAGGTGATCTTCCAAAAGGTGCGCGAGGCCGAGCGCGACACGGTTTTCCTAGAGTATAACCACCGCGCGGGCGAGGTGCTGAACGCGACGGTGAAGCGGCTGGAGCCGATGGACGTGATCTTCGACCTGGGTAAGGCAGAGGCTCGGATGCCGAAGCGCGAGCAGAGCCGGCTGGAGCAGTTTGCCGTGGGCGAGCGAGTTCGGGTGGTGCTGCTGCGGGTGGATCGCGCGGCGAAGGGTCCGCAGGTGATTGTGAGCCGTGCAGCTCCGGCGCTGGTGCAGAATTTGTTTCAGAGCGAGGTTCCGGAGATTTATGACGGGACGGTGACGATCCGCGCGATTGCACGTGAGGCCGGCGAGCGGACCAAGATTGCGGTGATGAGCCGCGACAAGGACGTCGATCCGGTGGGCGCGTGCGTGGGCATGAAGGGCATGCGCGTGCAGTCGATTATTCGCGAGTTGCGCGGCGAGAAGATCGACATCATCGAGTACTCGGACGAGATTACGACGTTTGCGGAGAAGGCTCTGCAGCCGGCGAAGGTGAGCCGGGTGTCGATTGTGGATTTGGCGGACAAGCAGATTGAAGTGATCGTGGACGATACGCAGTTGTCGCTGGCGATTGGCAAGAAGGGCCAGAATGTGCGTCTGGCGGCGAAGCTGCTGGGCTGGAAGATCGACATCAAGAGCGAGGAAGAGAAGCGCCAGGAAGTTGAACAGCAGATGCAGGCGATGGGCGGCGGGCCGACGACTCCGGTGGAGCAGATTACGGAGCTGGGCGAGTTGATTCTGGAGAAGCTGATTGCGGCCGGCATCACAACGGTCGAGGAGCTGGCGGACATGACTCCGGAGCAGTTGGAAGAGATTCCGGGCATCGGCGAGAAGACGCTGGAGAAAATTTCGGTTGCGGTGCGGCACTACTTTGGGCAGTACGAAGAGGGCGAGGAGCGGCCGGTGGTGCCTGAGGTCGAGGCGAGTTCGATAGAGAAGACGCCGGAAGAGATTCTGGCGGCGGAAGCGAGTTCGGTTGGCGAGGTCGCGGAGGCGCGCGACGTGTCGGCCGAAGAGATCGCGGATGCGGAAGAAGCGGATTCGGCGAGTGACGCGACGAGCGCTGCGGACGCTCGCGAAGAGAAGATTGAATTGGACAACGACGCTGTGGATACGCTGGTGAACGAGAGCCAGGAAGTATCCAACGAGGGCGTCGACAGGGATGGGCATGATCGTGGCTAGCAGTTCGAGGCCACGTAAACAAACGAATTGCTGGGTCGCAATCGGCGGTTTCGGAGATTGCGATTTCAGGGATAATAGAGTTGGACAGATTCCTACTTCGATGAGGCTGATATGAACAGCTAAGCGCGCAGAGGAAATGAAAAGGGACGGATGAGCAAAGTTCGAATCAACGATCTCGCACGAGAGCTGGAAGTCAAGAGCAGGTCCATTCTGGACGCTCTGACGGCGGTTGGCGTAACCGAGCCGAAGACGCACTCGAGTTCGATCGAGGCCGATGAGGCCGAAAAGGTGCGCGGCTACTTCAGCGGCCGTCGAGGCGGCAGCGCGACGACGAAGCCTCAGGTGGAAGCGAAGCCGGCTTTCGACCTCTCCCACATTTCGAAGCCGGGCGACGCGATGAAGGCGATCCTCGCTCGGAAGCAGGCGGAAATCGACGCCCGCAATGCTCCGCCTGTACGGCGGGCGGCGGTGGTTGCGGCTCCTCCAGTCGCCACCGCGGCGGCCCCGGCGAGCAAGCCGGTTGCACAGGCGGCAGCGTCAGTTGCGGCTGCCCCGGCGGCTCCTGCGCCACGGCGCGTTATGCCTCAGCCGAGGCAGCACGCCCATATTGTGAATCCCGCGCCCGCGCCGCCGGCGATTGCGAGCAAGCCTCCTGTGGGCCCGGTGGTCGGACGCGCGCCCGTGGTGGTGGTTCCTCCGCACGCGGCAGCTCAGGCTACGACATCGCACCCAGTCGCGCACACACACGCTGTGGTGGAGCGTCCGCCGGTGGTTGCGCCCCCGGTAGTGGTCGCACACGCGGTCAAGCATCCGCCGGTTGCAGCCGCGCCTGTTGTGGCGGAAGCTCCTGTGGCGTTGCCGGAGGTTTCTTCGGCGGTTGAGCCCGCGGCAGACGCAGCGGTGCCGGAGATTGCTGAGACGCAGGTTGACGCTGCGCCGGCTGTTCCTGTTCGTCGCGTGGTGATGCCGCAGACTGGTCCGCGGCCGATTTATCTCGCTCCTGCGGGAGCTGCCGGCGGTATCCAGCGCGGGCGGCCTATTTTCGAGCGTCCGCGTCCGGGAGCGCTCGGCGCCCCGGGCTCGCGTCCTTCGACGATGGCTCCGGGAGCACGTCGGCCGATGCATCCGACACGAACTTTTCCAACAGGTACGGGCGCTCCTGGCAGCGCGCCTGGACGTCCTGGCTTTACGCCGGGCGCACGTCCGGGATTTGGCGCACGGCCTGGGGGCGCTCCGGGAGTTGCACCGGGACCGGGCGAGTCGCCGACCGGAATGCGGCCGGCTGCGCGTCCTGGACAGCGGCGTGGAGGCCAGCGGTACGAGAAGGTGAAGGAAGGCCCGATGAAGGGCTTCCAGCCGCCACCGCGTTACGGCGGTTCGATGATCTCGCACGAGCCTCTGCCGATTACGAAGACGATTACGGTGACGGAAGGAATCAGCGTCAAGGACCTCGCGGAGAAGCTGGATGTGCGCGGCAAGGACCTGATTGCGACACTGCTGATGAAGGGCGTGTTCGTCACGGTGAACCAGTCGCTGGACGGCGAGCTGGTAAAGGATGTGGCGCGGCAGTTTGGCGCGGACGCCACGGTGATCTCGGTCGAGGAACAGCTCGAGAACGAGGCCATCGAGGGCTTCCTGGAAGACACGACAGGTATGGTCGAGATCACGCGGTCGCCGGTGGTTACGGTGATGGGCCACGTCGATCATGGAAAGACTTCCCTGCTCGATGCGATCCGTTCTACCGATGTGGCGGCGGGTGAGGCGGGCGGAATTACGCAGCACATCGGCGCGTACAAGGTGAAGATCACGAAGCCGGATTCGCCGGCGTTCGGGCGCGAGATTGTGTTCCTGGATACGCCGGGTCACGAGGCGTTTACACGGATGCGTGCACGCGGCGCGAAGATCACCGACATCGTTGTGGTGGTGGTTGCGGCGGACGATGGCGTGATGCCGCAGACGCTGGAAGCGATCGATCACGCGAAGGCGGCGAACGTGCCGATCATCGTGGCGGTGAACAAGATCGACAAGCCGGATGCGAATCCCGACAAGGTGAAGCAGCAGTTGGCGGACCGCGGACTGCAGCCCGAAGCGTGGGGCGGGTCGACGGTGTTCGTCGATGTGTCGGCGAAGAAGCGGACGAACCTGGATCTGCTGGAAGAGATGATCTGCCTGGTGGCCGATATTAGCAACCTGAAGGCAACGCCGGATCGTCCGGCGGTCGGCACGGTGATCGAAGCGAAGCTGGACCGTGGACGCGGCGCGGTTGCGTCGGTCCTGGTACAGAACGGAACGCTGCGCACGGGCGATAGCTACATCGTGGGCAACACGTTCGGCAAGATTCGCGCGATGTTCAACGACCGTGGCCAGCCGATTACCGAGGCTGGACCTTCGACTCCGGTTGAGATCCTCGGACTCGAAGGCATGCCGGATGCGGGCGATACATTCCTCGTAATGGCGGACCGCGACAAGGCCAAGGGCATTGCGCAGTATCGCAAGATGAAGGAGCGCGAGGCACAGTTGGCGAAGAGTTCGCGCGTCTCGCTGGAAGGACTGGCGGAACAGATCAAGCACGCCGGCATGAAGGACCTCAACCTGATCGTCAAGGGCGACGTGCAGGGTTCGGTGGAAGTCATCGCCGAGGACCTGCAGCGGATGTCGACCGAGAAGGTGCGGGTACGGGTGCTGCACTCGGGCGTGGGCGCGATTACGGAGTCGGACGTGCTGCTGGCGTCGGCGTCGAACGCGGTCATCATCGGGTTCAACGTGCGGCCTGATCGCAAGTCGGCCGAGGTTGCGGAGCGCGAGAACGTGGAGATCCGGCTGCACTCGATCATCTACGAACTTCGCGACGAGATCACGAAGGCGATGTACGGACTGCTGGAGCCGGTGTTCAAGGAGAACTACGCGGGCAAGGCCGAAGTGCTCAACGTCTTCAAGATCACGAAGGTCGGACAGATTGCGGGTTGCCGCGTGACCGATGGACTGATCACACGCACCGCGCAGGTTCGCGTGATGCGCGAGGGCGTCGAGGTTTGGCGCGGCAAGATCGGGTCGCTGAAGCGCTTCAAGGACGATGTGCGCGAAGTGGCGCGCGGCTACGAGTGCGGCCTGTCCTTCGCCAACTTCAACGATCTGCAGGTCGGCGACGTGGTCGAGTGCTTCGACGTCGAGATGGTGCCGGGTTGAAGCGAAAGGCCCAAACCGGTCCGACCCAGAGACAGCTGCGCGTGGCGGAGGAAATCCGCCACGTACTGTCGACGCTGTTCACCCGCTGCGACTTCCGCGACCCCGATCTGGCGGATGTGAAGATCACCGTCACGGAAGTGCGGATCAGCCCGGACATGAAGAACGCCACCGCCTTCGTGGCGCGGCTGGGCCGGACGGACGTGGACAAGCTGCTGCCGGCCCTGAAGCGCGCGGCGCCGTATCTGCGCAGCCAGATGGCGCCGGAGCTGAAGATGCGCGCCATTCCCGCCTTGTCGTTCCAGCCGGACACGGCGCTGGAATACGCGACGAAGATCGAGACNNGACGGGTGGCTGATCATCGACAAACCACCGGGCATGACCAGCACCGATGTCGTCAACCGCGTCCGCCGTGGCTTCGACGCGCAGAAGGCCGGGCATGGCGGCACGCTCGATCCGCTCGCCACCGGCGTACTGCCGATCGCGTTCGGCGCCGCCACCAAGACCGTGCCCTACGTCATGGACGGCACCAAGCTCTACCGCTTCACCCTGAAGCTGGGCGAGGCGCGCGATACCGACGATGCCGACGGGAAGGTCGTCGCCACCTCTGCGGTCCGCCCGACCAACGAACAGATCGAGGCCGCGCTGCCCGCCTTCCGCGGCGACATCATGCAGATTCCGCCGGCCTATTCGGCGATCAAGGTCGCCGGCGAGCGGGCCTACGACATGGCGCGCGAGGGCCGCGCCCCGGTGCTGGAACCCCGCCCGGCCCGCGTCGACCGGTTCGATCTGGTCGAGCGCGTGGACGAGGACACCGTCATCTTCGAGGTGCAGTCCGGCAAGGGCGTCTACATGCGCAGCCTGGCGCGCGATCTGGCCGCCGCCTGCGGCACGCTCGGCCATGTCGCCGCGTTGCGCCGGCTGCGGGTCGGCCCGTTCACCGAGGCGCAGGCCTATACCCTGGCGGCGATTTCGCTGGACAAACCGGTGCCGGGGGAGGATACCCCGCCGGCTTCCCCGGACTTCCTGCTTCCGGTCGCGACCGCGCTGGCCGACATCCCGGCGCTGGCCCTGACTGAAGCGGAGGCCACCGACCTATCGCATGGACAGGCGATTAGCCTGGTCACATTGATGGGTCGTATTCCACGGACCGCCGATCCCGCTGGTGGATTGGCGCGTGCCATGGCGGGGGGCCGCGTGCTCGGGCTGTGCCGGCTGCAAGACGGCTGGCTGAAGCCCGAACGGATGCTTTGAGGGTACTCCCGCAAACGCCCACGCGCCGTCTCAAACCCCTGGAACGGAGAAAATCCGATGTCGATTACTGCTGAGCGTCGTACGACGCTCGTTTCTGAATACGCGACCGGCGCCGCGGATACTGGCAGCCCGGAAGTGCAGGTGGCCCTGGCGTCCGAACGGATCGTCAACCTGACCGAACACCTGAAAACCCACCCGAAGGATTTCCACAGCCGCCGCGGCCTGCTGATGCTCGTCGGCCGCCGCCGCCGGCTGCTGGACTATCTGAAGGGGAAGAACAAGACGCGCTACGAGACCCTGATCGGGCGCCTCGGCCTGCGCCGCTGACATCTACCAATCCGCTGGCGGCGCGCCCATATGGCGGCCATCGGCTGGATTGCCGATCACCATCCCTGGGCCATGGTGGCCTGGGGCAATGACGGGGGCAATTGCCTCCGGCGCCGCGACACGCGGCGGACCGACAGACCGCCGATCCGGCGAACCCAGCAAGGGAACCGTAACGGCGTTTCCGGCCACGTGGCCGCGGCTGCGCAAGTCCAACCCGCGCAGACCGCCTCCATGCCGCCCGAGACGCCGTTTCCCCCGGGAGAAAACGGATCGTCTGGTATGCCGTCCGCCGTTGCCGCGTCTCTATGTAAGGACGTGACGCATGTTCAACTACTTCCGCAAGGAAATCGACTGGGGCGGCCGCAAGCTGGTTCTGGAGACCGGCAAGATGGCCCGTCAGGCCGACGGCGCCGTGCTGGTCAGCTATGGCGAGACCATCGTGCTCTGCACCGCCGTCGGGGTGAAGACCTCCAAGCCGGGTCAGGACTTCTTCCCGCTGACGGTGAACTACCAGGAAAAGACCTTCGCCGCCGGCAAGATCCCCGGCGGGTTCTTCAAGCGCGAAGGCCGCCCGACCGAGAAGGAGGTGCTGACCTCGCGCCTGATCGACCGGCCGATCCGCCCGCTGTTCCCGGCGGGCTTCCGTAACGAGATCCAGATCATCGCCACCGTGCTGAGCCACGATCTGGAGAACGATCCGGACATCATCGCCATGATCGGCTGCTCGGCGGCGCTAACGCTGTCCGGCATTCCGTTCTTCGGCCCGGTGGCCGCCGCCCGCGTCGGTTACGCCAACGGCGAGTACCTGCTGAACCCGACATCGGACCAGCTGAAAGACTCGCGGCTCGACCTCGTCGTCGCCGGCACCGCCGAAGGCGTGCTGATGGTCGAATCGCAGGCGCAGGAGCTGCCGGAAGAGGTGATGCTCGGCGCCGTGACCTTTGGCCACAACGCCTTCCAGGCGGTGATCCAGGCGATCATCGCCCTGGCCGAGCACGCCGCGAAGGAGCCCTGGCCGCTGGCCGAGGTGTCCGACGAGCAGAAGGCGCTCGCCGCCCGCGTCGATGCCCTGGCCCGCGCACCGATCGCCGAGGCGTATCAGGAGAAGGTGAAGCAGGTCCGCTACGAGCGGGTGGGCGCCGCCAAGAAGGCCGCCGCCGCCGCGCTGGTGGCCGAGGGCCTGGACGCCGACAAGGCGAAGGGCCTGTTCAAGGACCTGGAAGCCGACATCGTCCGCAACGCCATCCTGGACACCGGCCTGCGCATCGACGGGCGCGACACCCGCACCGTGCGCCCGATCATGGCCGAAGTGCATGTGCTGCCGCGCGCGCACGGCTCGGCGCTGTTCACCCGTGGCGAGACCCAGGCGCTGTGCGTCGCGACGCTGGGCACCGGCCAGGACGAGCAGATCATCGATGCGCTCGAGGGCGAGTACCGCGAGCATTTCATGCTGCATTACAACTTCCCTCCCTATTCGGTCGGCGAAGCTGGCCGCATGGGCAGCCCGGGCCGGCGTGAGATCGGCCACGGCAAGCTGGCATGGCGCGCCATCCGGCCGCTGCTGCCGGCGAAGGACGTGTTCCCATACACCATGCGCGTGGTCTCCGAGATCACCGAGAGCAACGGCTCGTCCTCGATGGCGACCGTGTGCGGCAGCTCTCTGGCGCTGATGGATGCCGGCGTGCCGCTGAAGCGTCCGGTGGCCGGCATCGCCATGGGCCTGATCAAGGAAGATCGCGGCTTCGCGGTGCTGTCCGACATCCTGGGCGACGAGGACCATCTCGGCGACATGGACTTCAAGGTCGCTGGCACCGAGCTGGGCGTGACCAGCCTGCAGATGGACATCAAGATCACGTCCATCACCTTCGAGATCATGAAGATCGCGCTGGATCAGGCGAAGGATGGGCGGATGCACATCCTCGGCGAGATGAACAAGGCGNNAAGATCCGCGAAGTGATCGGCACCGGCGGCAAGGTGATCCGCGAGATCGTCGAGCAGACCGGCTGCAAGATCGACATCGAGGACGACGGCACGATCAAGATCGCCTCGGCCGACGCCGAGAAGACGCAGGCGGCGATCGACAAGATCCGCGGCATCGTCGCCGAGCCGGAGATCGGGGTGATCTACAACGGCAAGGTGGTGAAGACCGCCGAATTCGGCGCCTTCGTGAACTTCCTCGGCTCCCGCGACGGGCTCGTGCATATCAGCGAGCTGCAGCAGAGCCGCGTCGCCAAGACCACCGACGTGGTCAATGTCGGCGATGCGGTGAAGGTGAAGGTTCTCGGCTTCGACGACCGGGGCAAGGTGAAGTTGTCGATGCGTGTGGTCGATCAGGCCACCGGCGCCGACATCACCGACCAGGTCGGCTCCAAGCCGGGTCGCGGCGACCGCCCGGAACGCGGCGAGCGGCGCGACTATGCCGAGGGCAGCGCCCAGCCGGAAGTCTGAGACAAACGCAAGCGTGTCCGGCCCCAATAATGCGGCGGCGTCGTTCATCGACGCTCTTGCATCCGGGGGCCGGATCACGCAACCGTGACGACATGATGAATGACTGCTGGAGCGGCGAGTGCATACGCGCTCCGGACCCGGCACGGCCTGACAGGGGAACGGGGCCATGAAGTTGATCAACGCGATCCGCATGGGCGGCGTGGACGTGCTGCCGCTGGTCGAAGGCGGCAAGGGCGTCGCCATCTCCAACGGCATTACCTCCGGCCATTGGGCGGCGGGCGGCGGCGTCGGCACCTTCAGCGCCGTGAACGCGGATAGTTACGACTATCAGGGCCGGCCGATCCCGCAGACCTATAGCGGCCGCACACGGCGCGAGCGCCACGAGGAACTGATCTCCTGGGCAATCAAGGGCGCGCTGGCCCAGGCCCGTCGGGCGCACGACCTGTCGGGCGGCAAGGGCCGCGTGCATGCCAATATCCTGTGGGAGATGGGCGGCGCGGAGCGGATCATTACCGAGGTGCTGGAGAGCGCCAAGGGGCTGATCCATGGGATTACCTGCGGCGCCGGCATGCCCTATCGCCTGTCCGACATCGCGGCGAGGTTCAACGTCCATTATTACCCGATCATCTCCTCGGCCCGCGCCTTCGCCGCGCTGTGGAAGCGCGCCTACCACAAGACCGCCACCTTGCTCGGCGGCGTGGTCTACGAAGACCCCTGGCTGGCCGGCGGCCATAACGGCCTGTCCAACAGCGAGGACCCGACCAAGCCGGAAGACCCCTTCCCCCGTGTATTGGCGCTGCGCAAGCAGATGCGCGAATTCGGCCTGCACGATACCCCGATCATCATGGCCGGCGGCGTCTGGTGGCTGGAGGAATGGGAGCACTGGATCGACAACCCGGAGCTTGGCCCGATCGCGTTCCAGTTCGGCACCCGCGCGCTGCTGACCCAGGAAAGCCCGATCGGCGACGCCTGGAAGCAGCGCCTGCTGACGCTGAAGGAGGGCGACGTCTTCCTGAACCACTTCAGTCCGACCGGCTTCTATTCCAGCGCGGTGAACAACAGCTTCATCCATGAACTGCGCGGGCGCAACGACCGCCAGGTGGCCTATGCGACCGAGGCGGTGGGCGAGCATGTGTCGGAATTCGGCGTTGGTCCGCGCCGGCGTATCGTCTTCCTGACTCCGCCCGACCTGGTCCATGTGCGTCAGTGGGAAGCCCAGGGTTACACCGAGGCGCTGCGGACACCGGACTCGACGCTGATCTTCGTCACGCCTGAGAAGTCACGGGAAATCCAGACCGACCAGGTGAACTGCATGGGCTGTCTGTCGACCTGCCGCTTCTCCAACTGGAGCCAGCACGAGCCCGACTACAGCACCGGCAAGAAGGCCGATCCGCGCAGCTTCTGCATCCAGAAGACGTTGCAGGACATCGCGCACAACAGCGACAAGCCGGAAGCGGTGGAGAACAACCTGATGTTCTCCGGCCACAACGCCTATCGCTTCGCCTCCGACCCGTTCTATTCGAACGGCTTCGTCCCGACCGTGCGCCAGCTGGTAGGGCGGATTCTGACGGGACGTTAGCCGATCGCGGCCTCCACGGCCGCCGCGACAGAGAACAGCCGCGCGTCGCCCAGCGTCTCGCCTAGCAGCATCACCCCCACCGCCGCCTCGCCCGAGCGGTGGCCGGGCAGGCTGATCGCGCAGCGGTCGAGGAAATTGCCCACCGCGCAGTTGCGCAGCACCAGCATGTTGACGCGATTGTACTCGGCCTCGTCGTCCAGATCGGCGATGCGCGGAGCGACGATCGGCACCGTGGGCAGGATCAGCGCATCGAACCCGCGCGTGCGCGCGTCGAATGACGCGACGATGCGCCGCCGCGCCGGTAGCAGGTCCAGATAGTCCGCCGCCGACTGGCGCGCGCCGCGCTCGATCCGCTTGCGGATCAGCGGGTCATACAGATCGCCCTTCTCGGCCAGCAGCGCCCGATGCCAGGCATAGGCCTCGGAAGCGGTGAAGCCGCCGGCGGCGTTCACGGTGGGGATCTGCTCGAATTCGGGGAACCGGGCACGCAGGATGTTCGCCCCATTGGCGCTCAATTTGGACAGCACCCGCTCGAACGCGGCGGCCACCGTCGCGTCCATGCCATCCAGCATGATATTCTCCGGCACCGCCAGCCGCAGCCCCGCGAGCGGCAGCGGCACCAACGGCGCGGGTTCGGCGCCGGCCAGAATTGCATCGACGGTCGCGGCGCAGGCGACCGAGGGCGCCAGCGGACCGACCGAATCGAGGCTGGGCGAGAGCGGCAGCACGCCATCGATCGGCACCCGCCGCGCGGTCGGCTTGTAGCCGACGACGCCGCAGAACGCCGCCGGAATGCGGCAAGAGCCGCCGGTATCGGTGCCGAGTGCGGCGACCGCCATGCCGTCGGCCACCGAAACCCCGCCCCCGGCGGAACTGCCGCCCGGGATGCGCCCCGCTTGCCGGTCCCACGGGCTGCGCGGCGTGCCGTAATGCGGGTTGATGCCGAGGCCGGAGAAGGCGAACTCCGTCATGTTGGTCCGCCCGACCGGGATGAAGCCCCGCGCCAGCATCCGCGCCACGACCGGCGCGTTGGCCGCCGCCGGTGGCGCGTCCGCCAGCACGCGCGAGCCGGCGGGCGTGGGTTCGCCGGCGATGTCGAACAAATCCTTCAGGCTGATCGGAATGCCGGCATAGCGGCTCGGCGCGCGGCCGGCGCGGCGCAGCGTGTCAGTGGCGTCCGCCATGGCGCGGGCCTGCGTGGCATGGACCTTGATGAAGGCCCGGCTGCCTTCCCCGGCGGGATCGGCGATGCGGGCCAGGGCGGTTTCCACCAGCTCGCGCGCGGTGGCGCGGCCGGTGGCGAGGGCTTGGACGTGGTCTTCGATGGTGCGCATAGTCGAACCCTGCCGCGCGCCCGAACGCGACGCAAGCCAGGAGACAAGCGATGACCGAATTCCCGCAAAAACCGATCCTGCTCACTGGTGCGTCCGGCAATCTCGGCCGCATGCTGGCCAAGGCCCTGGCCACCGAGGGCTTCGCGCTGAAGCTGACCGACATCGCCCCGTTCCCCGATCCGCTGCCGGCCGGAGCCAGCTTCACCCGGGTGGACCTGAACGACGGCGTGGCGCTGCTGCGGCTGGCCGAGGGCTGCGGCACCATCCTGCATTTCGGCGGCGTGTCGGTGGAGCGCCCGTTCGAGGAAGTGCTCGGCCCCAACATCCGTGGCCTGTACCACGTCTACGAAGCGGCGCGGCGCGAGGGCGCGCGGGTGGTGTTCGCCTCCTCCAACCATTCGATCGGCTTTCACGAGCGCAGCGAGACCATAGATGCCGACTGCGACTTCCTGCCCGACGGCTATTACGGGCTGTCGAAGGCGTATGGCGAGCTGATGGGCCGGATGTACTGGCACAAGCACGGGGTGGAGAGCGTGTTCATCCGCATCGGCTCGGCCATACCCGAGCCGGTGGACGCGCGCATGCTGGCGTCCTGGCTGTCGTTTCCCGACCTGGCGCGGCTGATCGTGCGCACCGTGGTGACCGAGACGCTCGGCGGCTGCCGCGTGATCTGGGGCGCGTCGGCCAACGAGCGGATGACCTGGTGGGGCAAGGACGGACGCGAACAGCTCGGCTGGGCGCCACGCGACAGCGCCGACGGGTTCGCCGGGCAACTCGCCGGCAAGGTCAGCGGCGATCCGGTGACCGAGCGCTACATGGGCGGCGCGTACTGCGCGATCGAGTATTCGCGGAAGGACTAACCTTACCCGTCCAGCTTCAGCACCTCGCCGGCCAGATACAGGCTGCCGCAGATCAGCACCCGCGCCGGCCCGGTGCCGCGCGGGATGGCCTTCAAGGCATCCGCGATCAGCGGGCCCGGCCGCGCCACGCCGCCGGATGCGGCGATGATCGCCTCCACCGGCAGCGCCAGATGCTGACCCGGCTCCGCCACCGCCCAGGCCGTCGCGGCGTGCGGCAGCATCGGGCGCAGGAATTCGGCGGAGTCCTTCGCCTGCTTCATCCCCACCACCAGATGCACCGGCCGGTCGGCCCAGCCGGCCAGATGCTCGGCCAGCACCATTCCGGCGCCCGGGTTGTGCCCGCCATCCAGCCATAGCTCCCAGTCCGCCGGCAGCAGCGCCGCCAGCCGTCCGGTCAGGCGTTGCAGCCGCGCCGGCCATTCGGCGGACGCCACCCCGGCGGCGAAGGCCGCATCCGGCACCGCAAGCCCGGCGGCACGTAGCGCGGCGATGGCGATGCCGGCATTGTCCATCTGAAACAGCCCGGGCAGCGACGGCGGCGGCAGATCGAGCGCGCCGCGCGCATCGGTAAAGCGAAAGCCCACGCCGCCCGGCACTATGTCCCAGTCCCGCCCACGCAGCGCCACCGGCGCACCGATGCGCGCGGCGATCTCCATCAATGTGGCAAGTACCTCCGGCGCCTGCGCGCCGATGGCGACCGGCACGTCTTGCTTCAGGATGCCCGCCTTCTCCGCCGCGATCGCCGCCAGCGTCTCGCCCAGCAGCTCCCGATGATCGAGCGAGACCGAGGTGATGGCCGACGCCGCCGGCCGCGCGATCACGTTGGTCGCATCGCCGCGTCCGCCCAGGCCGACTTCCAGCACGCACAGATCGGCCGGCACCTTGGCGAACAGATACAGCGCGACGGCGGTGATGACCTCGAACACGGTGATCGGGTCGCCGGCGTTGACGCGCTCGATCTCCTCCAGCGCGTCCGCCAGATCGGTGTCGGAGACCAGCGCGCCGGCAAGGCGGATGCGCTCGTTGAAGCGCACCAGATGCGGCGAGGTGTAGACATGCACCCGCATTCCGGCCGCCTCGCCGATGGCGCGCAGGAAGGCGCAGGTGCTGCCCTTGCCGTTGGTGCCGGCGACATGGATCACCGGCGGCAGGCGCTGCTCGGGATGGCCGAGCTTGCCGAGCAAGACGATCAGCCGGTCCAGGCTGAGGTCGATCAGCCGCGGATGCAGCCCGTGCAGGCGGGCGACGACGCCCTCGACCCGCGCGCTCACGCGGCGACGCCCTCGACCTGCGCGCTCACGCCGCCGCGATTTCCTTGACCAGCAGGCAGCCGATCAGCCGGGCGAGCGTCGCCCGCATTTCGGAGCGCGCGACCACGAGATCGACGATGCCGTGCTGATGCAGATATTCGGCGCGCTGGAAACCTTCCGGCAGCTTCTCACGCACCGTCTGCTCGATCACCCGCGCGCCGGCGAAGCCGATCAGCGCGCCGGGTTCGGCGATCTGGATGTCGCCCAGCATGGCGAAGCTGGCGGTCACGCCGCCGGTGGTGGGATCGGTCAGCACCACGATGAACGGCAACCCGGCTTCCTTGACCAGCCGCGTCGCGATGATGCTGCGCGGCATCTGCATCAGGCTGATCGCGCCTTCCTGCATGCGCGCGCCGCCCGAGGCGGTGAAGACCACCAGCGGCGCGCCCTGCAACACCGCGAGCCGCGCGGCGGCCACCAGCGCCTCGCCGACACCCGCGCCCATCGAGCCGCCCATGAACTCGAACGCCATCGCCGCCACCACCGCCTTGTGGCCCTGGATGGTGCCGTGGGCGACGAGGATGGCGTCGTCCATATGGGTTTTTTCCCGCGTCTCCTTCAGCCGGTCGACATAACGCTTGGAATCGCGGAAGCGCAGCGGATCGGCCGGCACCTTCGGCAGCTCGATGCGGGTGAAGCCCGCGTCCAGCGTCCAGGCCAGCCGCTCGGTGGCGGTTGCGCGCATGTGGAAGCCGCACTGGGTGCAGACCTTCACGTTCGCTTCCAGATCGCTATGGAAGATCATCTGCTGGCAGTTCGGGCACTGGTGCCAGAGATTTTCCGGCACCTCCCGGCGCGCGAACAGGGTGCGGATTTTCGGCCGCAGAACCTCGGTCAGCCAGCTCATGTTCCAGGGACCCCATTGCCGCGTGCGCCGCGCACGCCTTCGGCCAGCCCGCGCACCTGATCCAGCACCTTGCGCACCGCGTCGGGCCGGGCCTTGCCGTGCTCGTCCAGGTTGGCGCGCAGCGTGTCGATCAGCGCCGAGGCGACCACCGCCGCGTCGCCGCTGCGCACCGCCTCCGCCGCCTGCTCCGGCGTGCGGACGCCGAAGCCGACGGCGATCGGCAGATCGGTGACCCTGCGGATGCGCGGGATCGCCGCCTTCAACTCCGCCGCACTCGCCGTGCGGGTGCCGGTGATGCCGGTGATGGAGACGTAGTAGACGAAGCCCGAGCTGCCGTTCAGCACCAGCGGCATGCGCTGGTCGTCCGTGGTCGGCGCCACCAGGCGGATGATGTCGAGCCGGTTCGCGGTGGCGAAGGGCACCAGCAGATCGGCCTCCTCGGTCGGCAGATCGACGACGATCAGCCCATCGACGCCGGACGCGGCGGCATCGACGCAGAACCGCTCCGGCCCGTAGGACAGGATCGGGTTCAGATAGCCCATCAGGATGATCGGCGTCGCCGGGTCGTCCTTGCGGAAGTCGCGCACCATGGCGAGCGTGCGGGCAACCGTCGCCCCGGCGGCCAGCGCGCGCTTGCCGGCGGCCTGGATGGTCGGGCCATCCGCCATCGGGTCGGTGAAGGGCATGCCGATCTCGATCAGATCGGCGCCGGCGCCGGGCATGCCGCGCAGAATCGCCAGCGACGTGGCGGCGTCCGGGTCCCAGGCTTCCAGGAACGGGATCAGCGCGCCCCTGCCCTCGGCGCGGAGTGTCTCAAAGCGGGTGACGATGCGGTTCATCTGCATGCCCCCCGTCATATCTTGAAGCCGAGATGATCGGCCACGGTGAAGATGTCCTTGTCGCCCCGGCCGCAGAGATTCATCAGGATGATCTGGTCCGCGCTCATTTCCGGCGCGATCTTCGCCACATGCGCCAGCGCGTGCGCCGGCTCCAGGGCCGGAATGATGCCCTCGAGCTCGGCGGTCGCCCGAAACGCAGCAAGCGCCTCGACGTCGGTAGCGGCAGCATAGACGGCCCGGCCGCTGTCTTTGAGCCACGAGTGCTCTGGCCCGACTCCCGGGTAGTCCAGGCCGGCCGAGACCGAGTGGGCCTCCGCGACCTGGCCCCAGGCATCCTGCAGCAAGTAGGAGAACGAGCCGTGCAAGACACCAGGGCGACCGCGCGACAGCGAGGCGCCGTGACGGGCGCTGTCGAGCCCCTCGCCGGCGGCCTCGACCCCGGTCAAGCGCACCGGGTCCTCACGAAACGCGCAGAACAGGCCCATGGCGTTTGAGCCCCCGCCGACACAGGCGACGACCTCGTCGGGCAGGCGCCCAAGGCGCGCGAGCAGTTGCTCGCGCGCCTCGTCGCCGATCACCCGCTGGAAGTCGCGCACCATGGCCGGGTAGGGCGCCGGACCGGCCACCGAGCCGATCACATAGAAGGTGTCGCGGACGTTGGTCACCCAGTCGCGCA
>PKWQ01000063.1 GCA_003133265.1 Acetobacteraceae bacterium | reverse complement strand
ACGCCCGATTTGGCTTTTGCCGCCACCAATGCGATTTCAGACGTCTACGCGATGGGCGGCACGCCGATTATGGCGCTGGCCCTGCTGGGTATGCCGATCGACAAATTACCGGTCGAAATCATCGGTAAAATTATCCAGGGCGGTGAAGCGATCTGCGCCGAAGCCGGCATCCCTATTGCCGGCGGGCACACCATCGATTCGGTCGAACCGATCTACGGCTTGGTAGTGCTGGGCTTGGTTCATCCTTCCAAGGTCAAACGCAACGCCGATGCCAAGCCCGGCGACAAATTAATATTAGGTAAACCTCTGGGCGTCGGCATTCTGTCTGCCGCATTGAAGAAAAACGCACTGGATGCCGCCGGCTATGCGGTCATGATAGAAAACACGACCAAACTCAATAAGCCGGGTAAAGCCCTCGCCGATTTACCCGGCGTGCACGCATTGACCGACGTTACCGGTTTCGGCTTGCTGGGCCACCTGCTGGAGTTGGCGCGTGGCGCCGGCTTGACCGCCAGACTCGATATGGCGCACATACCTTTATTACCCAACGTACAGCATTTGGTGGAGCAAGGTTACATCACCGGCGCATCCGGCCGCAACTGGGCCGCTTACGGTCACGATGTAATCCTGGCAGACGCCATCACGCCGGTACAGCGGGGACTGCTGACCGACCCCCAAACCTCCGGCGGCCTGCTGGTATCCTGCGACGCCGACACGGTCGATGAAATACTCGCGCTGTTTAAGCGCGCGGGGTTTGCCGATGCGGCGGTAATCGGTGAAATGACGACGGGTCCGGCAAGGATTGAGGTAAGAAACTGACGTACGCGAACTCTGAAGAGGCATAATTTGAAATTCGATCATGGCGGCATGCTGAGTCGCCTCTCGGATGTTCTTAACGAATCCACAATGGGCTTCCTCGCGCTGGCTGCGCTGAGTCTCGGGCTGGCCCCTATCCTGTTCGAGTTGCCGCATGGCGTCGTGCAGGGTTTCGATGTCGCCAATTGGGTGATCATCGGGTTGTTCGCCCTCGAATACGTGGTCAATTTCACCTTATCAAGGGACCGGTACAAGTTCGTGCGTGACCCTTGGCGCATGCTCGACGCGCTCATCGTCGTCGCCCCTTTGCTGTCGCTGCTACCGGCCGCGTCGAATGCGGTGCGCTCGACGCCGTCGCTACGCATCCTCCGGCTGTTTCGCATTCTGCTCTTCGGGCCGCGCATCGGCCACGGCCTGCAGGCCCCGCCAACGCAACAGATGCGCCCGACTCCTGGCGGCCAGCCGCATATCACACTATTGCGGTCCGGCGAGACCATGCCGCGCAAATGCGACTGGAACGAACTGTTGCAATGGGCCGCCGCGCCGACGAGCGATTGGGTGCATGCCTCGAACCTCTCTCCGGAACGCCTCGTGGAAATCGCCTCGGCGGTCGGCGTCCCGCACGTGATGATTGAAGCGGCGCTGCAGGAATCGAGCTTTCCGCGCATCGAAGCCGGCGCGCGCTGGACCGCACTCACCGTTTCGCTTCCCTCGGCGGGTGACGTCATTCAACGAGACCCCGTCCTGCTGCTAGTCTCGGCAAACGGCATGCTGTCCTTGTCGCCGCATCCACTCGACCTGCAACAACTGCCGGCAAAATCAGACGCCCTGCCATGGGGACCGCGTTGCGCGCTCCACATCGTCCGCCTGGTGCTCGCGCGCGACGAGGAACTCGCCCGCCGGCTGGAGCGCATGGTTCGTCAGCTTGAAGAGCTGCCTGTTATCGAGAGCCCGGAGAGCTTCTTCAGGCAAACCTTCCGTCTGAAGCGCGTCCTGTCAACGGCCAAGGGCGACCTCTGGCGGCTGCGCGGGCTGCTGGAGATGCTCGGTGACGGCCGACGCCTGCTGCCCGGCCTTGGTCCGGATCAGCGCGAATCCGTCGCGTCGCTCGCCGAAGAAGCGGATTATCTTTACGAAACGGTCGATAACGTCCGCGAGTCGATACTTTCGCTCATTGAATTGCACATCAACATCGCCGCGCACGGCACGAACCGTTTCATGCGGCTGCTGGCGCTCGTCACTACGTTAGCCCTGATTCCAGCGGTCGTGGGTGGCCTGCTCGGCATGAATCTCGGCGAGGCGCCGTGGCCGGTCACTCTCGGGCAGGTCGCGTTCGGCACGCTGGTGCTGACGCTCGGCGTGCTCTACACTTTCATGGCGAAAGGGTGGTTGCGGTAACGGCGTTGATCCGCCCAAGCCAGACAAAGACGATTGACACAACGCGGTAGCCGCCCCTCAACCGATCCAACGGATCTCCGGCTCCTTGTGCAGGATCGACGGCGGCGCGGCCTTCGGATGGCCGACGATGATTGGTGCAACGGGCACCCAAGCGGCGGGAAGACCGAGCACATCCTTTCCCTCCGCGCTGTTAAGGAAAGTCTGCGCGAATCCGATCCAGCAGCTACCGAGCCCTGCAGCGTACGCGGCGAGCATCAGATTCTCGGCAGCCAACGCACAATCCTCGACGATCCAGGAACCTTCCGCGACTGCCGCAATCAAGATCAGCACGGGCGCGCGATAGAAGATGTGAAAACCCGGATCATCGAGCAACGCTTGAAAATGATCGGAATGGGGGCCCGCGGGCATGGTCGCAAGCATGTGGGCCTTCGCGTCATGCGAAATACGATCGAGCACGCTCTGGTCACGCACGACTGTAAATGTCCAAGGCTGCTGGTTTACCGCGCTCGGTGCGTGTATTGCCGCGTCGATAAGACTACGGATTGTCCGTTCATCGATAGCTTGTTCCGTATAGTCGCGTACCGCGCGACGCCCGGTGATCGCCTCATTGATATCCATGGCACTATTCCCTTCGCAAAGCTGCATTGGCTTATAGAATAGCTCGCCATCGCGCGGCGTACTTTGATATTTGTCAAGTTCGCGGTCGGGCAATATTCGGTTAGTTGACAAACAGCGCCGACTCATCGTAAAGTTGCTCTCATGCCTTACATCCCACATCTTCTATCCACTCGACTGCCTAGCGCCGGCCTCCGCCTGCTGCGTTGCGCGCGCTAATTTCCCCTCTGTTTGTTGTTGTGTTGTACCTGTTTTGTGTACCCCGTTAAAATTCAAAATTTTCTAAAATCCAAGCTGCCATGCACATCAAGTCGAACCCAGCAATGTTCATCAACGGCAAAATGATCGCCCTGATGATCGCTGCGCGTTCGCTGGCACTGCTACTGCTACCGATCGGTTGCCTGGCCTCGCGTCAAGTGGCAGTCAGGCAGCCGGTTCGCCACACAAGGAGCTGATCACACACTAAACAATGAGGTTTCACCATGATGTTGAGCAATCCGGCGGCGAAGTATCGCGCCTTTCCCCCTATCCCTTTAAGCGGCCGCACCTGGCCTGATCGCGTAATTACACAAGCGCCGATCTGGATGAGCACCGATTTGCGTGACGGCAATCAGGCTTTGATCGAGCCGATGAATGCGTCGCGCAAACTGCGCTTTTTTCAGATGCTGGTCGACATCGGCTTGAAAGAAATTGAAGTCGCTTTCCCGTCCGCGTCGCAAACCGATTTCGACTTCGTGCGCCAATTGATCGAAGAAGATCGCATCCCTGCAGACGTCACGATTGAAGTATTGACTCAGTCGCGCGAAGACCTGATCCGCCGCACCATCGACTCGGTACGCGGCGCCAGGCGCGCGATCATCCA
>PKWQ01000052.1 GCA_003133265.1 Acetobacteraceae bacterium | reverse complement strand
CCGGACTTTTGCCACTGTTACAGCCTTGGGAGGGGTCAAAGTTGCGTGCGATTTCACACTGATACGGTGCGGGCCACCTTCAGAACGCTCGGGATCACCCAAGCCGATCCCGGGGTGGTGACGCTATGAGACAGGCCTACGGCGGCATATTAACGAAGCGGGCCGAGATGATGACCGCATGGGCCGATCGTTGCGCATCTGAATAGCCCCCGCATTTGCGCAGTATGCCGCCGCATCCCCCACCCCGTATTCTGGCGACAGACGGATACAGGGATGTTCACATGCAACCGACATACGCCTCGATTCAAGATTAGCTGAAAATCAGCGGCCTTGGCCGCACAACGACCTACCACCTGCTGGCCGAGGGCAAGCTGCGGGCGGTCAAGGCGGGCACTCGCACTCTGATCGACGTGGAACATGGGTTAGCGTGGCTCACCGCGCAGCCTGCTGCCGACATCAAATGCGTCCGCCCAGCGCGGGCAGCATAACCTCTTCATACATCTGACCGCATTGCTGCTGGCGCACACGTGCCGGTGGAATCCCTATCAGAAGGGGGAGCGGGTTAATCCGCCCCGACAATATGACCGGCGTATTATCTGCCGACGGTCTGGATGCAATTGCCGCGTTGCGTCGTGACCTGTTTTCCGAAGGCTACCGGCCGGTTACCGTCGTCTCGCACGACGGGGACCCGAACCGCAGCCCGGGGAAGCGACCGACCGGGCTGGGGTGGCAGCACCGCGCCCGCCGCACCCCGCCAGAGGCCGCCGTGCTCCAGCCACGCGGGAGGCTCGTAACACCGGCATACTCTGCGACGAATTGCGCGCGATCGATGTCGACATCGACGACCCGGCGACGGCCGGCCGGGTCGTCGCGCTGGCGGCCGAGATGCTCGGGTATACGATCCGTCGGACCCGTGACGGCACCGGCCGCTGCCTGTTGCTCTACGCGGCTACGGCGGCACGCCTGGGAAGCGGGCGATCGTATCCGCCGCTGGCAAGATCGAGGTGCTCGGACACGGCTGCCAGTTCGTGGCCTATGGCACGCACTATACCGGTGCGCGGTTATTGTGGCCCGACGGTTCGCCGTTGAACGTGCATCGTGATTGCCTGCCGGCCATATCCGAAGAACAGGTCTCGGAGTTCTTCAGCCGGGTACGGGCGATCATCGGCGAGGCAACCGAGTCGGCTGCGGCGGACGAAGGCTCGCGCACCAGCATGCACGGTCTCGCCGGCGATTTGAACGACGTTGCGGCTGCCGTGCGGGTTATCCCGAACGGCGGCCCGGCAGATTGGAACGCGTTCAACCGCATGGGCATGGCGGTATGGGCTGCGACCGGCGGCGACCCGGCCGGCCTGGATCTGTTCCACGCCTGGGCCGAGCGGCACAAGTCGTATGACGCCGATGAGGTCGCCGAACGATGGCCGGTATACCCGTCATCGCCCCCCGACAAGATCGGCGCCGGGACGCTGTTCTACCTCGCCCGGGAGGCGGTGCCGACGTGGCAGCGGCCGAGCGCGGCACCTACCGGCGGCGTGGAGTTCGACCCGCTAACGCCGTTGCTACCAGAGTCGGCATTTCAACGGGGCAATCAGCATTTCGCACTCAACCAGGACGGCGCCGCGTTGGCGTTCGTTGCGGAATATTCAAACAGCCTGCACTACTGCCACCAGTTTGGCTGCTGGCTGAAATGGACCGGCTCTATCTGGGAGCGCGACCATACCGACTTGGCATTTGAGTGGGCACGCAAGCTAAGCCGGGACATGGCGGATGATTCGGTCCGCAGGGAGTTCTCCAAAGTCGCGCACGCCAGCGCGGTAGAGCGGTTCGCCCGTTCCGATCGGGACATGGTTGTCAAAGCGGACGATTTGGACCGCGACACTTTCATGCTCGGTACTCCCGACGGCACCGTAGATCTTCGCACCGGCGACCTGCTACCGGCTCGGCCTGACGATCTTATTATGCGGTCCGCCGCGGTGGCGCCGGCAGAGACGGCCGACTGCGCTACGTGGCTGCGTTTCTTGAACGAGGCCACGGGCGGAGACGATACCTTGGTCGGGTTCCTGCAGCGTTTCGGAGGTACACGCTAACTGGCGATACCCGCGAGCATGCCCTTCTATTTGTTCATGGTGCTGGCGGAAACGGTAAGTCTGTGTGGCTGAACACCCTGACAGGCATCATGGGCACCTGTGCCAAGACGGCGGCTATGGACACCCTCACGGGAAGCAAGAGCGAACGCCACCCGACCGATATGGCTATGTTGCACGGTGCCCGGCTCGTGTCGGCTTCCGAGACGGAGGAGGGCCGGGCATGGGCCGAGTCGAAGATCAAAGCATTGACCGGCGACGATCCGGTCACGGCCCGGTTCATGCGAGAAGACTTTTCACCTACACCCCGAAGTTCAAGCTAGTCGTGATCGGCAATCACCAACCCGCGCTCGATAACCCGGACGATGCCACGAAACGCCGGTTCAACATCGTTCCCTTCGTCCACAAGCCCGAGACTCCGGACCGGCAGCTAGAGACGAAGCTGCGCACGGAATGGCCGGGCATTTTGCGCTGGCTGATCGACGGATGCTTGTCCTGGCAGTGCGGCGGCATGGTGCGCCCGCAGGTAGTGACCGACGCGACGGCCAAATATTTTTCGGAGCAAGACCGTGTGGCCCAGTGGATCGAGGAGTTCTGCGAGTTAGGTGGCCGCGCGTTCAACGCCCCCTCGTCCCAGATATTCAGCTCGTGGTCCTGCTACGCGCACAGCGTTGGCGAGAAGCCGAACACATCGAAGTGGCTGACCGATGCCCTACGCCGGCACAGGTGCGAGGTCGGGAAGGTAAAGGGCGTGCGCTCTATCGAGGGCATCCGGTTTAAGCCTGGACAAGCAGCCGGGGGGAGCGGGCAATGATCCCCTTTGGACGGCTTGGACACCGTTTCTGGATTATCGCTCATACGCGCACACACACGCACAAGAGACGAACTGGGATTGGCGCCCATGCCGTCCAAGCCGTCCAATTCACCCAAAGGAACGGCAGCATGAGCATGGTAGCGACAGCACCGGTCACATACCGCGTTACGGGCATCGAGCGAATGCTTGGCGCCGGGAAGCTGGTAGGCCTCGCAATTGCGAACACCGAGATCGCGGGCCTGTCCCTGATAATCCAGGGGTCCGAATCTTGAAGCGACCGGACGGCAGCCTAGAGGTTCGCTCTCCGGCGTTCCGCCGGCCGACTGGTGCATGGGCCAACGCCGTGATCCTGCCGCCGGCGTTGCAGGACGCCCTGGGCGATGAGGTGCTGGCCGTTGCCGGTCCGGTGCTGTCCGGTGATCCAAGGGCGCGGGACGCGGCGTAATAACCCGTATCGAAAAGTCCGTAGCCGTGGCACCCTGCGTCAGCCGACGCCTCCCTTGTCCCGGTCAGTGTGTTGTGTTCGAGCGGAACACCCACCGCATGGTGCCATATCCCAATGATCAATTTGCCATGCACCACCAGGGGGAGTCGAAAGCCGACCGGGATTCGGGGGTCCGAGCCGTGCGAACCCCGTTTTCCAATTTACACGGAATCTGCCATAAATTCCGGTCTGGGAAATTGATCCTAGATTAGAATTGCGGACACCTTTGTCCGAGGCGGCTTGTGCTAATTGATATCGTGGAAGAAGATGGTTGCGGGAACACGCAACCGACGATCCCATCATTCAACGGTCGCCATTTGGCCGTAATGTTCTAAGACCCATCGTCGGACAGCCTGAGGTCTTTTTTGGTCCCAATCGGCGCCGATCTGGACCCCATCCAGAACGAAATCAAGATAGAGATATCAAAGCCTTGCAGCGCATCGGAGTAACAGTGGCAAAAGTCTGGG
>PKWQ01000334.1 GCA_003133265.1 Acetobacteraceae bacterium | reverse complement strand
CCGCCCCAGCCGACGGCGCACTTCCAGCCGCCGATGCCGGCCGCGCCGATGGCGCCCAGCCCGCGGGTCGCGGCGCCGGAGACGGAACAACGAAGCGAGGCCGGTGCGCCGGCCGCCGATCTCGGCCCGCTGGCCCTGGTGGCTCGCAAGATCGCCCTGCCGCCGGATGTCGCCGGGTCCGCCTTTTCGGTGCCGTTCGGGGCGGGTGTCGGTGCCACGGCGCTGCGGCGGGGCGAGGTCGGGCTGGTGGTGTTCGACGAGAAGCGGCCGATCGACCTGGCGGCGCTGCGCGACGATCCGGTGTTCGGCTCGGCCAGCGTGCAGATGCTGCCGGCCGCCACCATCATCCGGGTGCGGCTGCCGGTCGGCAGGGAAATCGTTCTGTCGCGCGCCACGCCCGACGCATGGACGGTGGCCGTCAGCGCCACGCCGGCACGGTTCCACCCGATCCAGGCCGGCGGCGAGGGCGGAACGCTGCTGCTGTCGGCGGATGCGCCCGGACAGGTGGTCAGCATCGTCGACCCGGAGAGCGGAGCCGTTCTGCTGCTCGGCACGCAGCGCCAGCCCGGCCAGGGCGTCGCCGTGTTCCGCCGGACCCCGCAATTCGGTCTGCTGCCGACCTGGCAGGGCGTCGCGGTGCAGCCTCTGGCGGACAGCCTGACCTTGCACGCCGTCAAGCGGGGGTTCGTGCTCGCCGGGGGCGATACCAGGCTGGCACTGGCCATGCCGGCGGATCTCGCCGACACGCTGGCCGGTGCGGCGGCACTGACCCGGCGGTTCGATTTCCCCCAGCTGTCGTCCCTGGCGCTGCTCCGGCATATGCAGGCGCAACTCTCGGACGCCGTCATGTCCCCGCCACTCGCGCGCGGGGTCAAACGGCTGGCGCTGGCGCGGACGATGATCGCGCTTGGTCTCGGGGTAGAGGCGCAGGCGGTGTTGCGTGTCGCCGCCGAGGACGACCCCCGCATTGCCACGGGCGCGGACATGGCCGGGCTTGCCGCCGTCGCCGCGCTGGTCGCCGGCCGGACCGACGAGGCGGACGCGATCGAGGACCCGCGGCTGACCGGCAGCGACGAGGTGACGCTGTGGCGGGCGGTGCGCGCGGCCCGGCGTGACGAGGGCTCGCCGCAGGCCGCCGCCGCCTTCACCGCCACGCTGGCGTTGGCCCTGTCCTATCCGGAGACGCTGCGCGACCGGCTGCTGCCGCTGGCGCTGGAGACGATGGTCGCGGGCGGCGAGCCCCGGGTGGCGGCGCTGTTCCTGGCAGCGCATGGCGCCGAGCCGGCCCTGGCACTGGCGCGTGCGATGCAGCACGAGGCCGCGGGCGATGCCGACGGCGCATTGGCGATCTATGATCTGCTGGCGCTCAACCGGGACCGGCGGCTGCGCGCGGGTGCCGCGGTGCGCGCGGTGGAACTGCGGCTCGCCTCCGGCCGGATCGACAAGAGGTCGGCGGCGGATGCGCTGGACCGGTTGCTCTTTGTCTGGCGCGGCGACCGCCAGGAGCTCGATCTGCGCGAACGCCTCGCCACGCTGCGGGCGGAGACCGGGGCATGGCGCCCGGCGCTCGCGCTGCTGCGCGAGAGCGGGGACATCTTCCCCGAGCAACTGGCGGAATGTCGGCGTCGGATGCAGGACATCTTCGCCGCCCTGTTGCGCGACGGCGGCGCGGAAACGCTGTCCCCGCTCGATCTGGTGGCCTTGGTCGACGAGAACGCCGACCTGCTGGCCGACGAAGCAGCCGGCGCGGGCGTGCAGGCGCGGCTCGCCGACAAGCTGCTGGCGCTCGACTTGCCCAGGCGTGCAGCGCCGGTGCTGGAGAAGCTGATGCAGTCGGCTCCACCGGGGGCGGGGCGCGCGGGTTTCGGCGCCAGCCTGGCCGCGCTGAAATTGCGCGAGGGCGATCCGGCGGGCGCGTTGGCCACCTTGTTCGCCTCCGCCGCGACCGATCTGCCGGCGCCGCTNNTGTTGTTCGCCGCGGCCAGCGCGCGCACCGGCGAGCGGGACAAGGCCCTGGCGGCATTGTCCGGCTTGTCCAGCCCGGCGGCGGACGAGGCGCGGGCGACGATCCTGGAACAGGCGAGGGATTGGGCCGGCGCCACCAATGCGCTGGCCGAGTATGTCCGCAAGACAACGCCCACGGACGGCGCGCTGGACGAGGTGCAGCGCCGGCGGCTGGTCCGGCTGGCCAGCGCGGCGACGCAGGCGGGGGACGAGACGGCGCTCGCCGGGCTCCGCGCGCATGAGATGGCGCGCATGGGCAGCGGGCCGCTGGCCGACATGTTTCGCGTGCTCATCGCCGATCCGGTGCATGGCGTGGCCGATCTTCAGCGCGCCGCGCAGGAAACCGCGCTGATGCGCGCGCTGCCGCAAGGGCTGAGAGCGCTCGATCCGACCACGCGGACACCCTGAAACGGCCCCTTTGGGCGCCGGCGGAGCGGTGGAATTGCCCGCGCGATCGCGGCATCTGCCGTCTACGGGATACCGCCATGCGATTTTTTGCGCCTAAAGGGAGTAATATCCCTTGCATGACTCCCCCCCATTCATCATTTTCCGCCGCCTTGGCCCCAGGGGGCACGCGCGTGCGGCGCGTGTCCAACAGGCCGTCTGCTGGTAGGAGAGGGTACGCGATGAACGCACTCCATCCACTGGGGATGGTCTCGGAGACTCCGAGCGAAAACCAGACGTCGTCCGACTGCATCGAAGTGCAGAAGGATTATTTTGTTGAGCGGAATGGCGTGAAGTACGCCGGTATGCATCTGCTCATCGACCTGTGGGGGGCCACCAATCTGGCCGATCCGGAACTGATCGACCGTTCGCTGCGCGAGGCGGCGGAGGTGGCGGGCGCGACGCTGTTGCACAGTCATTTCCATCATTTCTCGCCCAATGGCGGCGTTTCGGGCGTGGTGGTGCTGGCCGAGAGCCATATCTCCATCCATACATGGCCGGAGCGCGACTTCGCCGCCGTGGACATCTTCATGTGCGGTGCCTGCGATCCGTACAAGGCGATCCCGGTGCTGAAGGCGGCGTTCAAGCCGACGACGATCAATCTGGGCGAGCAGCGGCGCGGCCTGATCGCGTAACCGTCATTTCTCTTGTGGGGAACGCGGCCCGGGCGCATTGGCCCGGGCCGCGTCGTTTCATGAGCCGAGGACGACAATATGACGACCGATAGCTGGATCAACGAAACACTCTATCCCGACTGGGGCCAGCGCTTCCGGGTGAAGCGGGAATTGGCGCGGGTGCGGAGCGACTTCCAGGACATCGTCATCTTCGAAAGTTTCTCGCACGGGCGGGTGATGGTGCTGGATGGCGTGATCCAGATCACCGAGGCGGACGAGTTCGTCTACCAGGAGATGCTGGCGCATGTTCCGCTGCTGGCGCACGGCGCCTGCGCCAACGTGCTGATCATCGGCGCCGGCGACGGCGGCGTGCTGCGGCGCGTGTTGCAGCACCGCGGGGTCAAGCGCGCCGTGATGGTGGAGATCGACGGCGAGGTGATCCGACTGTCGAAGGAATTCCTGCCCACCATCGCCGGCGGCGCCTGGGCCGATCCGCGCGCCGAGGTGATCGTGGGCGACGGCATCGATTACGTGAAGCGCGCGTCCGCGGGTGCGTTCGACGCGATCATCGTCGATAGCACCGACCCGATCGGCGTGGGCGAGGTGCTGTTCACCGACGATTTCTATTCCAACTGCGCCCGCATCCTGACCGCGCGCGGTCTGGTGGTGAACCAGTGCGGCGTGCCGGCGATGCAGGCCGACGAACTGCGCGACACCTCCATCCGCCGCGCCAAATTCTTTCCCTATGTCAGCGCCTATGTCGCGGCGGTGCCGACCTATGTCGGTGGTTTCATGACGCTCGGCTGGGCCGCGAAGGATCCCTCGCTGGCACGCGTTGCCACCGAGGAGATCCGTGCCCGCGCCGAGGCCGCCGGCATTCTTGGCACCACGCGCTACTGGACGCCGGAAATCCATACCGGCGCCTTCAACCTGCCGCCCTACATCGCGCGGCATTTGCCGGCGTAGCATCTGCCGGCGTTCACGATGGCGGCAGGGCGAAGCTCTGCACCAGACTGCCGGCGACCAGCCGCCAGCCATCGACGAGAACGAAGAAGATCAGCTTGAACGGCAGTCCCACCGCGCTCGGTGGCATCATCATCATGCCGAGGCTCATCAGCACGCTGGAGACGACCATGTCGATCACCAGGAACGGCAGATAGAGCAGGAACCCCATCTCGAACGCGCGGCGCAGCTCGCCCACCAGGAACGCCGGCACCAGGGCGCGCCAGGGCGCTGGTTCCGCCGCGCCGAGGGGTGGCAAATGCGCCAGATCGAGGAACAGTTGCAGGTCGGCGGGGCGTAGATTCGCGGTCATGAAGCCGCGGAACGGCTCGGTGGCCAGCCGCAGCCCCTCCATCTCCGTCACGCGCCCCTGGCTCATCGGCAGCAGCCCGCTTGTCCATGCCTGGTCCAGCACCGGCTGCATGACGAAATAGGTCAGGAACAGCGCGAGGCCGATCAGCACCATGTTGGGCGGCGTGCCCTGGGTGCCGAGGGCGCCGCGCAGCAGCGACAGCACGATGACGATGCGGGTGAAGGCGGTCATCATCACCAGCAGGCTGGGCGCGAGCGAGAGCACGGTGACCAGCGCGGTAAGCTGTACCAGCCGCCCCGTCGCGCCGGCCTCGCCCGCCGTGCCGAGGTCGATGTTCAGCGATTGCGCCCGCGCCAGCGCGGGAAGCAGCAGCAGCAGGGCGACCAGCCAGAGGCGGCGGATCATGCCGGCCGCTCCGGCCCGGGCAGCCAGCCGACGACGACATCCTGGCCGCCGCCGGTCAGCAGCAGCACCTCCCGCCCGTCGCAGCGCGCCAGCAGCAGCTTTCGGCGCGGATCGAGTGCGAGGCTTTCCGTTACCGTCAGCCGCTTGCCGGCGCTGGTGCGCGGCGCCAGCCCGCCGAAGCGGGCGGCAACGCGGCCCGCGAGCCAGATTAGCCCCAGCACGGCGCCAAGGGCGATCAGCGCGGTGACGATGGAGACGGGCGAGGGGGACATGAGCGGCCTTTTGCCGGATCGGTGAACGGGTTTGGCGGGATCAGTGCTCCGGCGGCGGATGGGCCCGGTTGGCGATGGCGGCGGTGAGCGTATCGATCCCGCCGAGCAGATCGTGCAGCAGCGGACGCAGGGCGCGGCCTTCCTCGGTCGGCAGATCCAGCGTCTTGGCGCAGAGCAGGCCGATCTGACACTCAAGCCCGGCGAGGTCGATTTCGCGCCCGCCCTCGATCAGCGCATGGGCGATGCGCAGCATCTGGCCAAGGCCGTCCGCGAGTTCCCGCGCCGTATCGGCCGGGGTGCGGATGGGCGGGCGATCGGTGGGGTGGCGGTGCGGTATATGCATCGTCCGGGATTAGATCAGGCCCGGGTTAGCGAACCGTTTCCGCATCTCGCCCTGCCGGAAAGATGCTCGGGGCGATTAACCCCTCGTTCAGCGCTTTGGCGCACATTGCGCCAGCGAGGGAGTGGATGGGTGCGATGGACATCCCGTTGTTCGATCTGGCGGAGAAGCGTCTGGCCTGGGCGGACCGGCGGCAGGAGGTGTTGGCGCAGAACATCGCCAACGCCAACACGCCGAGCTGGCAGTCGCAGGATCTGGTCCCGTTCTCCGCCATGCTGTCGCGCACGCAGACCATCGGGCTGGCGCGTACCCAGGCCAACCATCTGGACGGCGTCGGCGGTGGGCCGGCACCGGTAAAGACGGAAGCGAAACCGACCAGCCGCTCGCCCAACGGCAATACGGTCACGCTGGACGAGCAGCTGACGAAGGTGGCCGATACCGACACGACGCAGGCACTCGTCAGCAATCTCTACAAGACATATCTCAGCATGTTCCGCACCGCGATCGGGCGCGGCTCGTGACCGTAAGCCGCTTGGTCCCGGCGCGGCGGATGGAGGAAGAAGCGGCATGGATCTGACAAAGGCGCTGACGATCTCCGCGCGCGGCATGGATGTGCAGACCGCGCGCCTGCGGGTGATCGCGGAAAATCTGGCGAACCAGGATACCACCGGCTCGACCCAGGGGGCCGATCCGTACCGGCGCAAGACGATCACGTTCGAGAACAAGATGGATCAGGCGCTGGGTCAGCCGATGGTGCAGGTAAAGGAGATCGGCCAGGACCACGGCCAGTTGCCGCTGCGCTACGATCCATCGAACCCGGCGGCGAACGCCCAGGGCTACGTGAAGCTGCCGAACGTGAACAGCTTCACCGAGGTGATGGACATGCGCGAGGCGCAGCATTCCTACAGCGCCAATCTGTCGGTGATGCAGGTTACCCGCGGCATGCTGACCCGCACGATCGACATGCTGAAATGAGCACGCTGCCGCCATCGATCCCGACGATCGTCGTCCGGCCGTCCGATGCGGCGGCGGCCTATGGCAAGGTCGGCCGTGGCGGGCTGGAAACGGACGCGGGCGGCGGCGGGTTCGGCGCGGTGCTGCAACGGGCGATCCAGGGCGCGGTCGATGCCGGGCATGCGGCGGACGAGAAATCGATGCAGGCGATCACCGGCGGCGGCAACCTGACCGACGTGGTCACCGCCGTTTCCCGCGCCGAGCTGGCGCTGCAATCCGCCACCGCGATCCGCGACCGGGTGGTGCAGGCCTATCAGGACATCATGAAAATGCCGATCTGATACCAACCATTTTTCGTATCAACCAGTCGCATGATCGTAAGGTTCGTTCTTGGGGCTGTTGGTATGACATCCAAGCTCGTCCTTATCGCTGTCACGCGCAACCAGTTTCCCCGAACCGGACAATAACCGGTGGAAGGCAAAAGGCGATGGCCGAAGCCGATCTTGGCGTCATGATGCGCGCGGCGATGCTGGTGATGCTGAAGCTCGGCGGACCGCCGCTGCTGGTCGCACTCGCGGTCGGGCTGCTGGTGTCGCTGTTGCAGGCGATCACCCAGATCAACGAGGCGACGCTGGCCTTCGTGCCCAAGGCGCTGGCGCTGNNCTGGCGCTGGCGGCGGTGCTGGTGCTGCTCGGGCCTGCAATGATGAGCACCCTGGCGGACTTCACGCATCTGGTGTTCGACCGGATCGTCGCCGTCGGCGGATCGTGAGCGCCGACGGGTCCGCGCTGCTGGCGGAGCTGCCCGGCTGGGCGTTTGCCTTCGTGCTGGTGTTGGGGCGCGTCGGCGCGTGCGTGATGCTGCTGCCCGGCCTCGGGGAGGCGGAGCTGCCCGCCATGGTGCGCGCCGGCCTCGCGCTCTGCATCACCGTCCTCGTGCTGCCGGGGGTGGCGCCGCTGATGCCGGCGGTGCCCGGCGATGTCGCGGGAACCGCGGGAATGCTGATCGCCGAGATCGTCACCGGGCTGTGGCTCGGCTGGCTGACGCGGCTGGTGGTGCAGGCGCTGCCGGTGGCGGGACAGATCATCTCGTTCATGATCGGGCTGTCGAACGTGTTGCAGCCGGACGCCGAACTGGGCGCGCAGGCGACAGCGGTGGGAACCATGCTGGCGCTGGCCGCGCCGGTGATCGTTCTGGTCTCCGGCCTGTACGTGCCGGCGCTGTCCGCGCTGGACGGCAGCTTCCGCTTCATCGCGCCCGGGGCGCTGCTGCCGATGGAGGATGCCACACGGACGGCCCTGGGCGCGGTGGCGCAGGCATTCGCGCTCTCGGTGCGGCTGGCCGCGCCCTTCATGCTGGCCTCGGTGGTCTGGCAGGGCTCGCTCGGGCTGCTGGCGCGGCTGGTGCCGCGGCTGCATGTCTATTTCGTCGCCATGCCGGCGCAGATCCTGGGCGGGCTGACGCTGCTCGCGGCATTGATCGCGGTGCTGCTGGACGATTGGCAGCAGGCGGTGCGGGCCGCCTACGCCGTGCTGCCGGGCCTCGGCTGAGCCGCCATGGCCGAGGAAACCGACCAGCAAGACCGCACGGAAGCCGCCACGCCGCGCCGGCTGCAACGGGCGCGGGAAGAGGGGCACTTGCCGGTCTCGCGCGAGCTGCCGGTGCTGGCGGGGCTCGCCGGCGTCGCGCTGGCGCTGTCGATGGCAGCACCAGCCGCGGCGGAGCGGCTGCTGCCCCGGCTCGGCATGTTCCTGGGCCGCCTGCATACGCTCGACCTGTCGGACGGCGGGGCGCTGGCGCTGCGGCTGGCGGGTCTGGCCGTGCTCGGCGCCGCCGCGCCTTTCGTGCTCGCGGCGTTGTTCGGCGGGGTGGCGGGCGTGCTGTTGCAGACCGGCGTGCAGGCCAATCTGGCAGCACTCCGGATCGATCCCGGGCGGATCAGCCCGTTGGCCGGCCTGCGCCGCCTGCTGGGTCTGGACAATTTGATGGAGGCGGTGAAGTCGATCGCCAAGATCGCCGCCACCGGTCTTGCCCTGTGGTTCACCCTCGCGGGCGATCTCCGCCTGCTGGCCGACGCGCCGCGATGGGATGTCCGGGTGCTGGTTGGCCATATCGGTGCCGAACTGCTGCGGGTGCTGTTCGCGGTGCTGGCGGTGCAGGCGGTGATTGCCGGGCTCGATCTCTTCTGGGTGCGGCTGCGCCACGCGCGGTCGATGCGGATGAGCCGCCACGATATCCGCGAGGAGACGAAAGAGACCGACGGCGATCCGA
>PKWQ01000038.1 GCA_003133265.1 Acetobacteraceae bacterium | reverse complement strand
GGCCGCCTTGATCACGAAGTCATTGACGGAGAGCTTGGCATCCTCCGCGCAATCCTTGATGTCCCGCCGCAGGGCAAGCAGGGCATCGATGGAACAATCGATGGACAGATAGAAGTGCGGGATGGTCTGCTTCGCTTCGACCAGACGCTTGGCGATCATCCTGCGCATGCTGTTGTTCGGGATGTCCTGGTAAGCCGAGGGAGCTACGGATGTGGATACAGGGGTGGATACCGGGGCAGATACGGCAGCCGCTTCGACATCCAGTTTGACGACACGCCCGCCGGGACCCGAACCCTTGATCCGGGCAAGATCCACCCCGCGTTCGGCGGCAATTCGCCGCGCCAGCGGGCTGGCCAGGATTCGCCCCGAAGTTTCCACGTGCGCCGCCGGCGCTGTAATCGGTGCAACGGGGGCTATAGGCGCAGCTGCGGGTGCAGCCGCGGGCGCGGCGGACTCTTGCTTCGCTACCGCTGGCGTACCTGACTGGACCGAAGCCGATGCATTCTCGCCGGATTTCATCAGCAGGGCGATCGCCTGGCCGACAGGCACATTCTGTGCGCCGTCGGGCGCGAGTATCTTGCCGAGAATGCCGTCCTCCTCAGCCTCGAATTCGACCACGGCCTTGTCGGTCTCGATCTCGGCCAGAAGATCTCCCGTCTTGATCGTATCCCCTTCCTTCTTCAACCAGCGTGCGATGGTGCCTTCCGTCATCGACGGTGAAACTGCGGGCATGCGTATCTCGATGGGCACTATAGCGGCCTCCCCATGTCGGCCATCATGGCGCTGAATCCCGCCTTGATTTCCTCGATGCCGACAAACGCCGCCCGTTCCAGAACCTTGGAGACGCTGGGCGATGCCTCGCCGCCGCGGATCCGTGCCACCGGCTGATCGAGATGGTCGAAATAGCGGCGCTGCACTTCGTCGGTCACCATCGCGCCGTAGGAAGCGGTCAGCGGACTCTGTTCGAGCACCACGACATTGTTGGTCTTCCTGACACTCTCTCCGATGGTGTCCCAGTCCAATCCTGCCCGGTCGAGCGAGCGCAAGTCGATCACCTCGACATCGAGACCCATCTCCTCGGCCGCCTTGATGGCCAGCGGGATCATGGCCAGATAGGTCAGGACCGTGAAGGCCGAGCCTGTCCTCACCACCTTGGCTTTTCCCAGCGGAATGAAATAATCGACATCCTCCAGCGGGCCCGGCCCACTGGTGTTGTAGAGCGCGACATGCTCGATCATGAGCACCGGATCCTCGCACAACAGCGCGCTGTTCATCAGGCCGACATAGTCGAAGGGGGTGGAGGGCGCGACGATGCGCCAGCCCGGCCACATCGCATAGAGGCCGGCAGGGTCCATGGAATGCTGGGAGCCGTAGCCGGTGCCGATGGCCACTTTCGTCCGGAGGACCAGAGGCATCCGGGTCTCGCCGCCGAACATGTGGCGGGCTTTGGCGATCTGATTGAAGACCTGGTCGGCGGCGACGAGCGCAAAGTCCGGATACATGAACTCGACCACGGGACGGTAGGTGCCTTCCATCGCCACGCCGCCGGCCAAGCCGACGAAGCCTTGTTCGGCGATCGGACTGGGCACGATGCGGTCGGGGAAACGGGCGGCCAGGCCGCGCGTCGCGCCGTTGGTGCCGCCCTTCAGTTGGTGGATGTCTTCGCCGACGACGAAGATGCGCTCGTCCTGTTCCATCCGCCGCCCCATGACCTGGGAGACGACATCGATGAACTTGACCTCGCCCACCGGCCCGCTGGCGGTCTCCAGTTCCTCGAAGCGGACACCGGCAAACTCCGAGAGGTCGCCGCGCAGGCCTTCGTCGCGAAATTCAGGCTTGGGCCAGAGGCTGGGGACAATCCTGCGCTTCGTTCCGTTGGCTCCATCCATTTCAGTGAGCCGTCCGACGGCTTCATTCATGGCGTTCTGGGCGTGGCTGCGCATCGCCGCGTCTTCTTCGGCGGTCAGCCAGTTGCGGGCGATCATTTCGCGGGCGATGCGCTGCAAGGGGTCGCGTTCGCGCCAGGAGGCCTCTTCTTCCTTGCTGCGATAGCCGAAGGCGCTGCCCGGGATGCCGCCGCCGTGATGGAAGTAACGATAGGTCTCGGCCTCGATGATGGCCGGCCCCTTTCCGCCCCGCATCACTTCGAGCGCCATCTGGGTGGCGATGCGCACGGCCACCGGATCCATGCCGTCGACCTTGAAGGCGGGAATCCCGTAGGCGGAACCCCGTGAGGACAGGCGCGTCTCCCGGGTTTCCTCCTTGATGGTGGTGGACACCGCGTAGCCGTTGTTCTCGATGAAGAAGCAGATGGGCAGGTTCCACAAGGCCGCGAGATTCATCGATTCCGGGATCGCCCCGATATTGACCGCGCCGTCGCCGAGGAAGGTGAAGGCGACATGGCCTTGCCCTTGCCGCTTCTTGGCCCAGGCCACGCCGTTGGCGATCGGCACGCCGCCGCCGACGATGGCATTGGTGCCCAGTGCGCCGGCTTCTTCCCAGCGCAGATGCATGGAGCCGCCGCGGCCCTTGCAGAAGCCGTCGG
>PKWQ01000463.1:13297-16300 GCA_003133265.1 Acetobacteraceae bacterium | reverse complement strand
GAAGTGGATGACTTATATATAATGAAGTGGATGACTTATATATAAGGTATAGGCTAAGATGACCAACGGATCTTACCTTGTAGTCCTTACTGGCAGCATCTGATGCTGTTCATGCGGAATGGAATTACCAGTTGAAACTTAAGGTTTTAAATTGGGAATTGCTGCTAATTTATGACAAATCATCCAAAAGACCTTCTGTTTTTTTCTTTAGATAATTTTCTAATAATTGCTTAGCGATAGTCCTAATAGTTGCAACTTGTCACTTTTCTAAGTCGGTGTCAGCAGATTGTCAAAGTCAATGTCAGCGGAACATTTGGGGGTTGAAGCTGAAACTAAAAAGTAATGTCGCAAAAGTGTATCGAAAATATGTACTTTCGCACCATATTTTTGCGACATAAAAAACGTTGATTTTACTGGGGTTGCCTGATTGTCGCATAACTTTCAATTTTCGCGACAACCCATTTATGCCGCTAGTTACAAATTTCTGTTCTGACAAGTGGCCCGCACTCATGCAACTGGGCTTATTCATTTTTTGCGACGTGCTGACATTGGGTTTGAATGCTACTGACGTCGACTATGACAATTTAGTTTGCATTCATCAAGATTCTACGTGGTCTCAGACTGATTACTGCTGACATCGACTTTGAAAAGTGACACCGAATCCTATCCGGTTGCCATGGTCGTTGAACTCTATGCCGCCACAACTGATTTATTGACGCTCCCGTCCAAAGGATCGAAAATCAGGGGTGACTCACGGAATTCATTCCAATCGGTTACTACCTGCCGGGCGTAACCATCCGCATATTCCAGCAACGGGCTGCGCCAATCGCTACGAGCGGCAAATGCAATCCATTCGTCAGCAATCGCCGAACCCTGTCGGCCGCTGCTACGCAGATGGCCCCAAGCCATCACCTTGCCCATGGCGTGCATTACATTTTCCAGTCGGCGCAGTTTGCCGTTCCACAATTCAAGATGGAGACGATCCGAATCCGGCAGAAGTTCGCGCATCACGTAAGAACGCTCACCGATCTGCACGGCATTGAGGAAAGCGGGCGAAATCGCCTGCACCCGGCGCTGAATACTGACCACACGTTCCGCTTCTGTGTCCCATTCAGGTTGAGGTAGTGTCAAATAAGGCATCAGCGCGGAACCCGGTTCGTGCTTCAGGTCGAGCAAGTAGTTCCCTGCCGGGGAGCCTGTACCCTCGACCAGAATGACATAACGTTCCGTACCCAGGCTGCCGGCGCCAGCGATGCGACGAGCCACATCAAGCACTTTGAAAAACTTCGGATTAGGCTGACATGCGGCGAAGTCCGCCATGAACAGCATGACTTTTTTGTAGTCAGCTTCCGCAGCCAGCAACGCCAGCTTATCATCCAGACGCAGCATGCGCTTGCCGTGTTGGAATTTGGTGCGGTTGTCGAGAAATTCCGGCCGACTACGTTTCTTGAGGCCGGAAAGCAGGTTCTTGACCATGCCTTTTGCCGTGGCTCGCTCCAGCCAACGGGCCTTGCCGTCTTGCAGCGCCGCTGTGTAGCTGTCGAGAAAACAGTGACACAAGGCAATCGCCTCAGAATGATTCACCCCTAGAGTTTTTGCCCCCACCAGCACACTGGTGAGAAAACGCGCCAGTTCCCAAGTGGAGGGAGCAAGCGCGGCTTCGTCGAAATCGTTGATATCGAAGACCGGCGTGCCCTCGGGCGTGGCGTAGGTGCCGAAATTGGCCAGATGGCAGTCGCCGCAAGCCTGCACCATGACGCCGCTGGTCGGCGTGCCGGCCAGGTCCGCCGCCATGATCGTCGCCGCGCCACGCAGGAACGTGAAGGGCGATTGCTGCATCCGGTGATAGCGGATCGGCAGCAGTTCGGCGATGCGGTCGCGATCCGTCTCGATCAGAACCTGTACCGGATCGGCACGCTTGACCGGCGGGCTCCAGGCTGCGTGTTGGCTGCGCGGTACCGCCCTGCGCAGGTCGCGTCCCTCCTGGATGCGTTCCGCGACCGAATGCAGCGTCTCTTGCCGCTGGGCTGGCACGATCGACATGTGGGCGCCCCCGACTTCTGCCTGATCTCACCCGAAGCGGACAAGACAGGCAAGTGATCTGGTCACCCGATCCAGTCGGGCCGGTAGAAACGAACCGCCAGCAGGATCAGGCCAGCGATGAGTCCCGCGACGACGTCGTCGGCCATCACCCCGACGGCATCCTTGCGTCGGTCCGCCCAGCCGACCGGCCCCGGTTTGGCGATATCCAGCAGACGGAACAGCAGGAAGGCCGCGAGCAGGCCGGGCCAGGTGGGCGCGGTCAGCGCCAGCATGGCGATCCACTGGCCGGCGAACTCGTCGATCACGATCCAGCCGGGATCGCTGCCGCGCACCTCCCGCCCGATTGCCCAGACGCCGGCCACGCAGGCCAGCAGGATCGCCAGCGGCAGCGCGAGCGGCGACAGCCGCATCAGCCCGACGCCGATTGCCAGCGCGGCCAGCGATCCGGCGGTGCCGGGCGCGCGCGGAAACAGGCCGGCGCCGAAGCCGCAGGCGATTAGGCGGGACAGGCGCATCGGGTGGCTCCATCAGGGGCCGGGATCGCGCGGATCAGTGCGTCCATTCGGCCAGCAGCGTCGGCGTGGTCTCGCCCATGCGGGCACGGTAGACCACCACGTTCTCCAGCACGCGCTGGACGTAGTTGCGGGTTTCGCTGAACGGGATCAGCTCGATCCAGTCGATCATGTCGATCGGCCCGGCGCGCGGATCGCCCCCGGCTCGCGGATCGCCGTTATCGCCCAGCCAGGCATCCACCCGGTTCGGCCCCGCGTTGTAGGCCGCCACCGCCAGCGGCAGGGAGTTGGCGAACCGGTCCAGCATCGCCCGCAGATAGACGGTGCCGAGGCGCATGTTCTGCGAGGGATCGCTGGTCAGCGCCACCGGGGAGGTGGCCTCGCCGATGCGCCGCGCGACGAGCTGGGCGGTGGCGGGCATCAACTGCATCAGCCCGCGCGCGCCGGC
>PKWQ01000463.1:11515-13286 GCA_003133265.1 Acetobacteraceae bacterium | reverse complement strand
CCAGCCGGCTTCCGGCAGCGCCACGCCATCGCGGCCCATGCGACGGGCGACGACCACCGCCATGTCCGGCATGCCGAGGCCGGTGGCGAAGCGCGCGATCAGGGATCGCTCCGATGCGTTGGGGGCAAGCTCGTCGAGGCGAAGGATGAAGCCGTGCGCCCGGCGGGCCTCGCCCCAGGACACCAGCAGCGCGGCGGCGCGCGCCAGTTCGCGCGCGGCGAGGTAGCGTAGTTGTTGCTCATTCCACGCCGGATCGTGCTGGGCGGCGATGCGCCGGGCGATGCCGGCCTGATCCTCGCCGAGTGCCAGGATCGCCAACTGGCCGTAGAAGCTGGTCGGCCACGCGGCGGCCTGGGCATATTCCGGCCTGGGATCGCGCCCGGCGGCGGCTTCGGCGCGGCCGAGCCAGTAATGCGCGCGGCCCTGGCTGATCACCGCATGGGACTGCGTGGCGAGCGTCTGGAAATGCCGCGCCGCCGCCGCCGGGTCGTTCAACCGCCGCAGCGCGATGAAGCCGGCCAGGAACTCCGCGTCGGTCGCCTGCTCGGCGGCCACCTGGCCGTGCGCGCTTACCAGCGCATAGGCGCCGGCCGGATCGCCGGCGCGGAGCAGGCGGCGGGCGAGCAACTGCCGCTCGTTCCAGAAATCCGCCCGGTGCGCGGTCGGGGCGGCGCGCTCGGCCGCCTCGCCGCGTTCCCGCCACAACGCCAGCGCCACCGCATCCTGGCCTGCGCGGCGCAGCGCGCGCGTTTCATCCAGAACCAGGCCGGAATCGCTTTGCTGTGCCTCCGACAACGCGGCGACCAACTCGGCTGCGCCGGGGTCGTCACGGCGCTCCGCCAGCCGCGCGGCGGCCACCGGACGCGATGTGGGATCGAGCCGATTGAGCTGGCGCTGGCTTGCCGGGCTATTGGTCCAGGCCAGTTGGTCGAAACGGGCGCGTTGATCGTCGGGGCCGATGACGGCGCCCCAGCGTTGCAGGAACGCGGTCTCCCCGGCCGGGTCGGTGATGCCGGTGATCCAGGCGCGTCGCGCCGCCTCGGCCGAAGCTGTCTGACGTCCGGCGGCTGCCAGCGCATCCGCGCACCGCAACAGGGCAGCGGTCAGGCTCAACGGCGAGCGGGTGCATTCGGCCAGCGCCGCGCCGTCGTCAGGCTCGTTGGCCAGCGCCTCCTGGCGGCGGCGGTCGAGCTGCGCCTGGGCCGGCCAATCCGGGTTGTTCTGCATGAAGTCGCCGATTTCGCCCGCGCGGGCCATGCCCTGGGCGAGCAGGCGGTAATAGGTGACCAGCTTGCCGGCGATCCGGTCCGGACTGGCGGCGGCGGCGGCTTCCGCCTCGGTCCAGCGGCCGGCACGGATGGCGGCCATCGGGTTCTGGGCAATCTGGTCCTGGGCGCGCGCGGAATCCATCGCGGAAAACACCGCCAGAAAGACCAGAACGATCCGAATCGCGAGGGACATGAGCCATCCTACCCCGGATCGGCCTTGCGATGCATGCCCCGCGCGCCTAGCTTCCCGGCTTCGCAGCTCTCGAATTGCAACCACCCCGGCAGAGAACCGGCAACGCCAGGACGGAGACCGTCATGTTCAAGGGATCGCTCGTCGCCCTCATCACCCCGATGCGCCCGGACGGGTCGCTGGACGAGAAAGCCTTTGCCGATTTTGTCGAATGGCAGATCGCCGAGGGTACCCACGGCATTGTCCCGGTGGGTACCACCGGCGAATCCCCGACGCTGAGCCATGACGAGCACAAGCGCGTGGTGGAAATCGC
>PKWQ01000463.1:0-11490 GCA_003133265.1 Acetobacteraceae bacterium | reverse complement strand
AACGCGGCGCTGATCGTGACGCCGTACTACAACAAGCCGACGCAGGAAGGCATGTTCCTGCACTACACCGCCATCGCCGACGCGGTGGACCTGCCGATCATCATCTACAACATCCCCCCGCGCAGCGTGGTCGACATGAGCGTGGAGACGATGGCCCGCCTGGCCAAGCACCGGAACATCGTCGGCGTGAAGGACGCGACCATGAATCTGGCGCGCCCGCTGCATACGCGCCGGGCCTGTGGCGACGATTTCTGCCAGTTGTCCGGCGAGGACCACACCGCGCTCTCGTTCAACGCAGCCGGCGGCGTGGGCTGCATCAGCGTAACCGGCAACATTGCGCCGCGCTTCTGCAGCGATATGCAGATGGCCTGGCAGGAAGGCCGGGTGGCCGATGCGATGGCGATCCAGAACCGGCTGGTGCCGCTGCACGACGCGCTGTTTTCCGAAACCAGCCCCGGCCCGGTGAAATATGCCGCGAGCCTGCTCGGCAAGACCTCGGAGAAGTGCCGCCTGCCGCTGGCGCCGCTGATGGAGCCGACGCGCGTGCGCGTGCGCGCGGCGATGACCGAGGTCGGCCTGTTGAACTGATGGTTTGATGGCAGAAACAGAGACGAAGGCGAAGACCAAGAAGGGTCTGATTTCCCACGGCATTGCCTCGCAGAACCGCAAGGCGCGGTTCGACTACACGATCACGGAAACCGTTGAGGCTGGAATTGTGCTGAAGGGGCCGGAGGTGAAAAGCCTTCGCCTCGGCCGGGCCACGCTGACCGAAGCCTGGGCCGGCGAGCGCGACGGCGAGATGTGGCTGTTCAACGTTTATATCCCGGAATACCAGGGCGGCGTGCTGTCGCGCTTCGAGCCGCGCGCGCCGCGCAAGCTGCTGCTGAAGCACAAGCAGATCGACAAGCTGCTGGGCGCGGTGGCGCGCGACGGCGTGACGCTGGTGCCGTTGCAGATCCATTTCAACGATCGCGGCCGTGCCAAGGTGCTGCTCGGCGTCGGCGAGGGGCGCAAGAAATCCGACAAGCGCCACGCCATCGCCGCGCGCGACTGGCAGCGCGACAAGGCCCGGCTGTTGCGGGCGCGGGGCAGGGACTAGAACCCACGCCGCCATCGTCCTATCTCCCTCCTGTTCAGGCGCGCCAGGGGGACAGGATGACCGACAACGAAGATGGTATCGAGCGCACCGGCGCCGTCCGGGAAAAACTGATCGAGAAGAAGCAGGACTGGGCGCGCGAGGGCCGGCTGCTGACCGGCACCACCGCCGATCCCGCGCGCGATCGCCTGCCGCCGGGGCAGAAGCTGGTGCTGGACTGGCCGGTGCTTGATCTCGGTATCCAGCCCGACGTGCGCCCGGAGAAATTCCGCCTGGACATCGACGGGGCGGTGGAGAACCGGATCGGCATGACGCTGGACGAGGTTCTGGCGCTGGAGCAGCAGGAAACCATCTCCGACATGCATTGCGTGACGCAATGGTCGCGCTACGACAACCGCTGGAAGGGCGTGGCGGCGCGCACGCTGATCGATCTGGTGAAGCCCGATCCGCTGGTCCGGCATGTGATCTTCCACGCGCACGACGGATATACCACCAATGTGCGGCTCGATCAGTTCGACCAGCCCGACGTATTCCTGGTGCATGAGTGGGAGGGCAAGCCGATCTCGCGCCAGCATGGTGGGCCGGTGCGAATGCTGATCCCGCGGCTGTATCTGTGGAAGTCGGCGAAATGGGTCCGGCGGATCGAGTTCGTCATCCGCGACCGGCCCGGCTTCTGGGAGGTGCGCGGCTACCACAACAACGCCGATCCGTGGCTGGAGGAGCGCTATAGCTGACGCATGGCCGACGCGTTCAGCCGTGCCAGCACCTGCCGCACCACGTCCTCGAACATCTCCGTGGTCAGCCGACGGGTGTTCGTGTTGTAGCGGGAGACATGGTAGCTGTCGGCCAGCAGCAGGCCGTCCGGCAGTTGATGGATCTCGCCGTGGCGGAAGCGGATTCGTGCGGCAGGAATGCCGCAGGCCTTCAGCACCGCCGCATGCGCCAGCACGCCGAGCGCCAGCACCGCCCGGAGTTTCTTCAGTCCCTGCAACTCCGCCGCCAGGAAGCGGTTGCAGGTGGCGACCTCCTTCGGCTCCGGCAGATTGGCGGGTGGCACGCAGCGCACCGCGTTGGCGATCCGGCAATCATGCAGCACCAGCCCGTCGGCGGGGTCCGCGAGGTAGGTGCCTTCCGCCACGCCGTATTTCAGCAGGGTGGTGTAGAGCAGAATCCCGGCGTGATCGCCGGTGAACGGCCGGCCGGTGCGGTTCGCCCCCCGCACGCCGGGCGCCATGCCCACCACCAGCAACCGCGCGTCCAGCGGCCCGAAGCTCGGTACCGGCCCGTTGAACCAGTCCGGATTGGCCGCCCGGTTGGCGTCCCGGTAGGCGACCAGCCGTGGACAGAGCCCGCAATCGTGCCCCGGGGCTGCGATATTCTGGTCCGCCACTATGTCGTGCTTGCCGTGTCGCGGGTTGCCGCCGCTCACGCCACTTCGTGGGGGTCGTGGAACGGCTCGGCCGGGGTCGGACGGATCGGCTGCGGGCGCGACCGCGGCTCGGTCTGCCGGCGGGTGAATTCCGGGGCTATATCGGCCAGTTCCAGGAACTGATCGGCCTGCCGGCGCAGCTCGTCGGCCACCATCGGCGGGGTGGTGCGGATCGAGGACACCACGGACACCCGCACGCCCTTGCGCTGCATCGCCTCCACCAGCCGGCGGAAATCGGAATCGCCGCTGAACAGCACCGCATGGTCAATGCGCGGCGCCAGTTCCAGCATGTCCACCGCGACCTCGATGTCCATGTTCCCCTTTACCCGGCGCCGTCCGGAGGCATCGGTGAACTCCTTGGCCGGCTTGGTGACCAGGGAGTAGCCGTTATAGGCCAGCCAGTCGGTCAGTGGCTTGAGCGGGGAGTATTCCTCGGTCTCCAGCACGGCGGAGTAATAGTAGGCGCGAATGACGTGCGCCTGCTTGCGGAAGAATTCCAGCAGGTTGCGGTAATCGACGTCGAACCCGAGATTGCGGGAGGCGGAATACAGATTGGCGCCGTCGATAAACAGGGCTACCCGCTCATTGGGCAAAAAATGCATGGTTTTGGACCTTTCGATGCAAACAAACTGGACAGTGGGATACAGCGCTGACCGGATAAAGTGCGATTCCGGGGCGGCTCGTGATCTAAATATCACATTATGTTGAGCAAAAGTGAAGACCCGAGGTCCGAGGATCAGGACATCTTGATCGCTCTCGGGGCCAATCTGCCGGGGGCGGACGGGCAGAGCCCGATCGAAACCTGCCGGGCGGCCATCGTCGCGCTGGGCGCTGTGCCGGGTCTGCGGCTGGTCGGCGTGTCGCGCTGGTACGAGACCGCGCCGGTTCCGCCGTCCGGTCAGCCGCCCTACGTCAACGGAATCGCGCATCTGCGGGGCAGAATCGCCCCGGAGGCGCTGCTGGCGGCGTTGCAGGCGATAGAGGCGCGGGCCGGGCGAACCCGAGGTGCTGCGAACGCGGCCCGGACCCTCGATCTGGACATCGTCGCCATGGGCGATCTGGTGCGCGCCGCGCCCGATCCGGTGCTGCCACACCCGCGCGCGCATCTGCGGGCCTTCGTGCTGGTGCCGCTACTCGATGTCATGCCCGGCTGGGTCCACCCGCTGCTTGGACGAACCGCCCGCGCGCTGCTCGCCGACCTGCCGCCGCAGCGGATATGTGCTTTATGAACGGCTTGGCGCTTGCTTTCCCGCGCAGGCTCGCTTAAATCATCGTTTCACTCGAATTGAGCCTGGAGGTCGAGCGCATGGCGCGCGTCACCGTAGAAGATTGCGTTCAGAAGATTCCGAACCGCTTTGAGCTTGTGTTGCTCGCCGCCCAGCGCGCGCGCAACCTGAGCCGTGGCGAAGAACTGACGGTCGATCGCGACAACGACAAGAACCCCGTGGTCGCGCTGCGCGAGATCGCCGAGGAGACGATCGAGCTGCCCAGGCTTGAGCAGGACCTGATCAAGTCGCTCTCGCGCGCGCCCGAGCCCGAGCCGGCGGACGAAGAGGTGCTGGACCTTATCCCGACGGACCAGAACATCTTCGGCTTGCAGGACATCTCGGCCGAGGAAGAGGCCGCCAGCCTGCCGAACGAGGCCGAGGAAATGTCGCCCGATGATCTCGAAGCGGCGATCGAGGCGGAACTCGGCGGCCGTTCGCGCCGGTAATCCAGGCAGGAAACGGGCATGAATTCGGGCGCGTCAGGACGGGAAGTCCCGACGCCTCCGCTTGCGTCCCGTACCTACGCGCCGGACGGCCCCACCCCGACGTCCGCCCGCACCGGCCATGAACGCCCCCCGATCGTCCGTCAGTTCGAACTGACGGAGAAGGTGCATGCCTACGATCCGAAGGCCGACACCTCGCTGATCGACGCCGCCTACGTGCTGGCGATGAAGGCGCACGGGTCGCAGAAGCGCGACAACGGCGACCCCTATATCACCCATCCGCTGGCGGTGGCCGACATCCTGGCCGGCTACCGGCTGGATATCGCCAGCATCGTCACCGCGCTGCTGCACGACGTCGTCGAGGACACGTCGGTGACGATGGCGGAGATCGAGAAGCGGTTCGGCAAGGAGATCGCCGGCCTCGTCGATGGCGTCACCAAGCTGACAAGGCTCGAACTGCAATCGGACCGGACCAAGCAGGCGGAGAATTTCCGCAAGCTGGTGCTGGCGATGAGCCGCGACATCCGGGTGCTGCTGGTCAAGCTGGCGGACCGGCTGCACAACATGCGCACGCTGCACTACGTGCAGTCGCCGGAGCGGCGCGAGCGCATCGCGCGCGAGACGATGGAGATCTACGCGCCGCTTGCCGAACGTATCGGCATGGACGCGGTCAAGACCGAGCTGCAGACGCTGGCGTTCCAGCAGCTCGAGCCGGAGGGATACGACACCATCCAGGCCCGGCTGAACTTCCTGCGCGGCCAGGGCGCCGATGTCATCGAGGAAGTGCGTGAGGAGCTGATCCGGGTTTGCAAGGACGCCGGCATCGAGCAGGTGGATGTCAGCGGGCGCGAGAAATCGCCCTTCTCGATCTGGGAGAAGATGCAGCGGCGCAATGTCGCCTTCGAGCAGCTTTCGGACATCATGGCCTTCCGCGTCGTCGTCCCGACCAAGGAGGCCTGCTACGCCGCGCTGGGCGCGGTGCACTCGGCCTATCCGGTGATCGCCGGACGGTTCAAGGACTACATGTCCACGCCAAAGGCCAACGGCTATCAGAGCCTGCACACCGGCGTAACCTTGCGTGAGCCGCGCAACCAGAAGATCGAGGTGCAGATCCGCACGCCGGAGATGCACGACGTGGCGGAGAACGGCGTCGCCTCGCATTGGCTGTACAAGCAGCACGATGCGTCCACCAGCGACCTGAAGCGCTTCCGCTGGGTGCAGGACCTGCTGGAAATCCTGGAGAACTCGTCGGCGCCGGACGAGTTCCTGGAGAACACCAAGCTCGAACTCTATGGCGATCAGGTCTTCTGCTTCACGCCCAAGGGCCAGTTGATCCAGTTGCCGCGCGGCGCCACGCCGGTGGATTTCGCCTACGCGGTGCATAGCCAGGTCGGCGACACCTGCGTCGGCGCCAAGGTGAACGGGCGGCTGATGCCGTTGCGCCACGAGTTGCAGAACGGCGATCAGGTCGAGATCATGACCGCCCGCGGCGGCACGCCCTCGCCGCAATGGGAACGCTTCGTCGTCACCGGCAAGGCGCGCGCGCGCATCCGCCGGCATGTGCATCAGCAGCAGCGCGAGCAGTATCTGGATCAGGGCCGCGTCGCGTTGGCCAAGGCGTTCCGCCAGGAAGGTCTGGACGGGTCGGAAAAGGCCCTGGACCCGGCACTGAAGCAGTACAAATTCACCGGGCTGGACGACCTCTACGTCGCCGTCGGCAACGGCAATGTCGGCGCCAAGGACGTGGTGCACGCCGCCTATCCGGAACTGCGCCAGGCGCCGCGCACCCCGCGCATGATGCCGCCGCTGCCGACGCGTCCGGGCACGCGTCCCGCCGGTGGCGATACCGCGATGCCGATCCGCGGCCTGGTGTCGGGCATGGCGGTGCATTACGCCGGTTGTTGCCATCCGCTGCCCGGGGACCGCATCGTCGGCATCGTGACCACCGGCAAGGGCGTCACCATCCATACGAAAGACTGCCAGACGCTGGAAAGCTTCGCCGCCACGCCGGAGCGGTTCATCGACGTGGGATGGGACTACGCCGCCACGCCGCCGGCGGGGGCGACGGGCAAGGCCGGCACCTATACCGGCCGGATCAGCGTGATCGCGGCAAACGAGCCGAACGCGCTCGCCAACCTCACCAATGCCATCGTCAAGCATGACGGCGCGCTGATGAACCTGAAGATCGTCAATCGCCAGCAGGACTTCTTCGAAGTGCTGGTGGACGTGGACGTGCGTGACATCCGCCATCTGTCCACCGTGATCGCCGGCCTGCGCGGCGCGTCCGGGATCACCCAGGTGGAACGGGCGAAGGGCTGAGCGGATGATCCTGGGTCTCGGTTCCGATATCTGCGACATTCGCCGCATCGAGAAGGCGATCACGCGGTTCGGCGATCGCTTCCTGGAGCGTGTCTTCACCGAGACCGAACGCGCGCGGGCGATGCGGCGGACCGAGGCGCTGCGCGCGCCCACCTTCGCCAAGCGTTTCGCGGCGAAGGAAGCGGCGGCCAAGGCGCTCGGCACCGGATTCCGGCGCGGCGTGTTCATGTCCGATCTGGCGGTGGTGAACCTGAGGGGCGGCCAGCCCACGTTGCAGATGACCGGCGGCGCCGGGCTGCGGCTGGCACAGATAATGCCCGAGGGCATGGAGCCGTCGATCGCGCTGACCATGACCGACGAATATCCCTATGCATTCGCGCAAGTGATCATCTCCGCCGTGCCCCGCCGCCAACCCATTGCTTGACAGCAAGCGGGCCCATGCGCTTGATCCGCTTCAATTTCAGCGACCGGAAAGCCCTCTCCCACATGGCGAAACACAAAACGAACGGCCTGCTCGAGAACATCAAGACGATCGTTATCGCCGGCCTGATCGCCATTGGCATTCGTACGGTCGCCTATGAGCCGTTCAACATCCCCTCGGGCAGCATGATCCCGACCCTGCTGGTCGGTGACTATCTGTTCGTATCTAAATTCAGCTATGGCTACTCCCGCTTCTCGCTGCCGTTCGCTCCGCCGCTGTTCTCGGGGCGGATTTTCGGGAGCCTGCCGGAGCGGGGCGATGTGGCGGTGTTCAAGCTGCCGCGCGATACGTCGACCGACTACATCAAGCGCATCGTCGGCCTGCCGGGCGACCGCATGCAAATGCGTGGTGGCCTGCTCTACATCAACGGCCAGCTGCTGCCGCGCCAGCCCGCCGGGGAGTACGTCGCCGAGGGCGATGGGATGCAGATGCAGCTGAAGCGCTATATCGAAACCCTGCCGAACGGGGTGAAGCACCCGATCCTGAAGGCCTCGGACGATGGGCAGCTGGATAACACCCAGGAATACAAGGTGCCGGCGGACCATGTTTTCGCCATGGGCGACAACCGCGATTCCTCGCTGGACAGCCGCTATTGGGGCTTCGTGCCGGGGGCGAACATCGTCGGCAAACCGCTGATTATCTACTGGTCTTACGATGCCACCACGGAAGCCCTCTCCGGGCCGATGATTTCGATTGACCATCTGCTGGACCTGGTGCAGCATTTCCCGTCCAAGACCCGCTGGGGCCGCACCTTCCGCCTGGTACGCGGCTACCCGTTGAAATAACATGAACCAGCATCATTACGGGCTCATCCTCGCCGGCGGGCGCGGTACGCGCTTCTGGCCGCGCAGCCGCAAGCGCTCCGCCAAACAGGTGCTCAATGTGGTGGGCGAACGCAGCCTGATTCAGTCCACCGTGGACCGTCTCACGCCGCTCATCGCCCCGGAGCGCCTTTGGGTGCTGACCAACGACTACCTGCGCGATATCGTCATCAAGCAACTCCCCGATGTTCCCAGGAGCCAGATCCTGGCCGAACCCATGCAGCGCAACACCGCGCCCGCCATCGGTCTGGCGGCGCAGATTCTGCACTCGCTGGACCCCGGCGCGGTGATGGGCGTCTTCCCCTCCGACCACGTGATCGGCAAAATCCCGCAGTACCGCGCCGTCGTCAAGGCCGCCTTCAAGGCCGCGGCCGGCCGCCGCCTCGTGGTGGTTGGCATCCAACCCCGCTGGCCCGAAACCGGCTACGGCTACATCGAATTCCCGCGCGATTGCGCCGCCGGAGGCCTGGCGTCCCTGGCGGTGCGCGGTTTCCACGAAAAGCCCGACCTGGCCAAAGCCAAACGCTACCTGAAAGCCGGCAATTTCTTTTGGAATTCCGGCATGTTTTTCTGGCGCGCCGACGTGCTGCTGGATCAATTGCGCCAACACCTGCCGCGCACCGCCACGGTGCTGGCTTCCCTGCCCCGCTTCGGTTCGCGAGCGTTCGCCGCCCGCCTCAGGCAGGCCTTTCCGCTGTGCGACAACATCTCGATCGACTACGCGGTGCTGGAAAGGGCCGCCGGGGTACACGGCATTGCCGCCGCCGATTTCGGCTGGAACGACGTGGGAAGCTGGAATGCCGTCTACGAATTGCTGGAACGCGACGCGCAGGGGAATTCCATCGCGCTGGAATCGATCGCGCTGGATTCTCATAATAACTTCGTGGACGCCCGCGGTAAATTGGTCGCTCTGATCGGCGTCAGGGATCTGATCGTGGTCGATACCCCCGACGTCCTGCTGGTCGCCGCCCGCGACCGCGCGCAAGAGGTTGGCGATATCGTGAAAGCGCTGGAAAAGCGCAACCGGCACGACCTTTTGTAGCCCAAAGTTAGTATTTGATTATTTACCCTAGGGGGCTAACTCGATACTCCAATGTTTATGGGCCTTTAATAAGAATATTGGGCCGTTTTTCGGGTATTTTCCCCGAGTTTTCCGTTATAGTAATAGTACGCAGGTTACCCTATCGTGTCCTGTCTGTATTGCGGTAAACAGATCGGAGCATTGCGGCTGCTTCGGGACAGCGAGTTTTGCTGTGCCCTTCACCGTTTGAAATACGGCGATCGGCTCGGCAAAGCGCTGCATGAGATAGCCGCACCCGAACCTGCCCCTGCCGGCGTCGCGGGCTTCCTCGACGACATGCCCTTTCAGCCGGGCAATCGCGGCAGCACCCTGATTCCCTGGCAAACCATCGGCGCCCGGAGTCGCATCCGGACCGGCGCCCACTGGCCGCTCACCATCGATATTAGCCACCCCACGAGCTGCGCCGCGGCGCTTCCCAAATGCACGCCTGTCGAGTTTCCGCAGCGGTGCGAGCAATCGATGCCCGGCGCGGCCCCGGAACCCACGCCGCTGGCGTGGATGCACCCGGCAGCGGCGTTGGCGCTTCCCGCCATTCCGCAAGCCGCCCAGGAGTTGTTCGCGGTGGCGAGGCCGGCTTCCACTCCATTGCCGGAAGCCGTGGAACGGACGCTGGTTGCCGCCCAGGCAAACGAGCTGGTATCGCTGGCGCGCGCGCCGTTCCGCAACATGGATTTGGGCACGCCCCCGATGTTCCTTGAATCCGCGCTGGCGATAGGCGAAGCGGTGGCGGGTCCCGCCCCCGCCGCGGTGGAGTCTCTGCTGGTGGCTTCACTGGCGGCCCCCATGGCGCTCGCGGCCACGGTGCGGCTGCTGCCCTTCATCCAGGCGGCGAGCCAGGAACATGGGCTGCCGAGTTTCGACGCCCAGCGCCTGACGCCGGAGGTGCGCAAGCCCACTGCGGAGGGACCCAGGCTGGTGGCGCCGGACCCCCTCGCCACACTGGCCGTGATGCCGCCGGCCATAGGCCTGCGGCGGGTGGAACCGGGCCTACCGCGCCCCGGTCTGCTGCCCATCGAATACCACAGCCAGCGCATGCGCAACGCCCCGGTGTGCAGCCTGGAGTGGAGAACGCCGCGGCCGGCGCTGCTGCCACCACCGTTCCTGTTGCAGCCGGTCCCGGAAAAGCTGGAAGTACCCGCCCCGGTGGAGAAGGCCGCGCGGCCGGGCTTCGGGAAGCTCCGGACCATGCCCGCTGCCAAACGGCCGCCCAGCATGTTGATGGTTGCCGGCAGGGTGGCGGCCGGATTCCTACTGGCCGCTGCACTGTGGGTGGGCGTGGCCCACTTCCGTGGGGACCGGCGGCTGATCGCCCAAGAAGAAGTCCCCTCCGGCGACGTGGTTCTTACGCCCCGCAATCGTGCCAGTGCGGCGCGGGCGCCCAACGGAGGAACGCCCGCGCACGCCGCGCCGACAGGACCGGTCGCATGGGTCCGGCGGACCATCGGCCACCGCGCCGCCCTCAAGATCGGCGACGATTTCCAGGGCATGGAGAATTGGGACGGCAACGCGAAAGCCCGGCCCGCCGGTTGGACCCGGCATCCCGATGGCTACATGAAGACCGGGGCTCTGGCCCTGTTCCACCCCAGTCTCCAGTTCACCGACTGCCGGCTGGAGTTTTTCGGCCAGATCGAAACCAAGAGCATCGGCTGGACGGTTCGCGCCGCCGATGCCATGAACTACCACGCCATGAAGCTCACGGTGGTGGAGGCAGGCATGCGCCCGTTCGTCGCCCTGGTGCACTACAACGTGGTGGGCGGCAAATCCGGCCGCCGCACCCAGACGCCGCTCAATATCATGGTGCACAATAACCTGCCGATGCAGTTCGCCGTGGATGTCCGCGGCAATCGCGTGGTGACTTCGATCGACGGCGAGGAAGTGGATTCCTTCATCGACAACACCCTGGTGGCGGGCGGCGTGGGCTTCTTCAGCGACGCCGGGGAACGCGCCCGGCTCTACTGGATGAGAGTGTCGCGCAATGACGACTGGCTGGGCCACGTCTGCGCCCTGCTGGCCGATGGAGCGGCGGAGGGCAGAACGGCGGGGTTGCGCGGGCCAAGATTGCCCGGCGGCGCGCCGGCGCCCGGGTTGCCCGGCGACGGGAACGAAATGGCGCTGGCTGGCGTGTGGATCGCGCTGCCGTACTTGCGCGCCACCCGGAAGGCGCGATTTTTCAAGACCGGGAGAAGTGAACCATGGAATACGCAAGCGGAAGCCACTCGGACGGTATGCCCATGCCGCCAGGCGTGACGGCCATCACCGACATCAGAAACCAGAAGCGCGCCAACAAGACGCTATCCAAAGCGGTGTCCCTGCACCTGGAGGGCAAACTCGAAGCCGCCGGGCGGCTCCTTTCCAAGGCGATCGAAGACGGCGAAAGAGATATCGGGCTGTATGCGGCCCTGGGTCACATCCAATATGAGATGCACGATTTCGCCGCCGCCGCGCGCACCTACGCGGCACTCTCGGAGATCGACCCAAAGCACCGCAACGCGAGTTTCAATCTGGGGGTTTGCCACGGCAATCTCAAGCAATGGGGCGAGGCTGCCGCGGCG
>PKWQ01000094.1 GCA_003133265.1 Acetobacteraceae bacterium | reverse complement strand
CCGCGGCTCGGTCGCCGCGGCGATGCTGCTGCATGCCGGGATCGCGGACGCGGCGATCTGCGGCGGCTCGGGCAGCTGGTGGCGGCAGATGCAGTACATCCTGCCGATCATCCCCCGCCGCGCCGAGGTCGGGCGGATCTACGCGCTGTCCTGCCTGATCCTGCAAACCGGCGCGCTGTTCTTCTGCGACACGCACATGGTGGTCGATCCGACCGCCGAGCAGATCACCGAGATGACGCTGCTGGCCGCCGACGCGGTACGCAATTTCGGCATCACGCCCAAGGCGGCGTTGCTGTCGCACTCCGCTTTCGGCGCCTCGGACACGGAAACGGCGCGCAAGATGCGCCGGGCNNGAGTTGGAGATCGACGGCGAGATGCATGCCGACATGGCGCTGTCCGAAGCGATCCGCGACCGCGCGGTGCCCGATGCGCGCTTGACCGGCACCGCCAACCTGCTGGTGATGCCGACGATCGATGCCGCCAATATCGGCTTCAACCTGCTGAAGGCGGCGGCCGACGGCCTGCCGGTCGGGCCGATGCTGCTGGGGATGTCCAAGCCGATCCATGTGTTGGTGCCGAGCGTGACCGCGCGCGGCATCGTCAATCTCAGCGCGCTGTCGGTGCGCGCGGCGGGGGCGGAGGATGGCCCAGCCTAGCCGTCGGCGGCGCGCGCCATGATCTGGCTGGTTTTAGGCGCGGTGGCGATCTTTCTGCTGATGGGCGGAATGCGCGCGTTCGAGCGGGCGTCGGTGACCTCGATCAAGTCGCTGGCGGTCTGGGTCGCCGCCCTCGCAGGCCTGTCGCTGACCGTGCTGCTGTTCCTGACCGGGCGCGGCGGCATCGCGCTCGGTGGGCTGATCCTGTTCGGCCCGTTGCTGTGGGAGAAATGGCGCGCGGCGCATCCCCGCGTCGGCACGCGGGCCGGTCCCCGGCCCGGCCCTCGCCAGGGTTCCCGGCGCGCGCAGGCCGCGCGTCCGGGCTGGATGAGCGTGGACGAAGCCTATCAGGTGCTGGGTCTGCGCCCGGGCGCCAGCGAGGCCGACATCCGCGAGGCGCACCGCCGCCTGATGCGCGCCGCACACCCTGACAGCGGCGGCTCGGACTGGCTGGCGGCGCGGATCAACCAGGCGCGCGATGTGCTGCTGCGGGGGTAATCAAGTCTAGGCACCGCGATCGATCATGCCGTCCAGTTCGTGCCGCACCTGATTGACGACATCTCCCCAGTTGCCGATCTCGCGTTGCCTGAACAGGCGCGCGCTGGGGTACCAGGGGCAATCGTTTCTATCTGTCAGCCAGCGCCAGTCGGTGTTGTAGCACAGCAGTATCCAAACCGGCTTTCCCATCGCGCCGGCAAGATGCGCCACGCCGGTATCCACCGTGATGACCAAATCCATCAGTTCGATCAGCGCGGCGGTGTCGCTGAAATCCTTGAGGTCGCCGCCGACGAAGGCGATGCGGCCATCCCGTGCCAGCAGCGCCGCGTCTTCCTCGTTAAGCTCCTGCTGCAGACATATCCACTCGGCATCATCGTGTAGCAGCGGCAGCAAAGCGGCGAGATTCATCGATCGATTGCGGTCGTTCTTTTGCACGGGGTTGCCACGCCACACCAGGCCGATACGAGGCTTGCGCTTCGGCGGCAGGCGCGTTGCCCATTCAGCGCACAGCCGGTCGTCGGCGGCGAGGTAGCGTGGCTCGGATGGGATCGTCTCAAGCGTGGTGCCCATGGCCAGCGGCAGGCTCAGCAGCGGGCAGTGGTAGTCGAACGCGCCGGGTTTTTCCTTGTCACCGACAAGCCGTATCGCAGGTTCCATCTGCCGGAGCAGGCGAAGCAACGGGTCTTGCACCGACATGATGACCCGCGCGCCACGCGCTTGCACCAGCTTGGCGTAGCGGCAGAATTGCAGGGTGTCGCCGAACCCTTGCTCCCAGTAGATGAACAGGGTCTTGCCCGCGATATTCTGTTGTCCCAGCCAAAGCGGCTGCGGAAAAGAACGGTTGGCAATCGGCTTGTGAAGCTTCTTGCGCCACTCGAACAGCTCCCATCCTCGCTTAAACTGTCCCAACTGCAATAAGCACAGACTCTTGTTCCACTGCCCTTCTGCAAAATCAGGCTTCAGCGCGATTAACTTGTCGTAGCTGACCAGTGCTTCCCGGTAGCGCTGCAAATCCTCGAGCGCATTGCCGCGATTGTTGTGCGCCTCTGTATAGTCGGGCTTCAGCGCGATTGCCTTGTCATAGCTGACCAGCGCTTCCTGGACGTGCTGCAAATCGTCAAGCGCGGTGCCCCGATTATAGTATCCCTCCGCAAAGTCCGGCTTCAGGGCAATTGCCCTGTCATAGCTGGCCAGCGCCTCCGCGTGGCATCGGAGGGCGAAGAGCGCGAGGCCGCGATTGTTGTGTGCCTCCGCATAGTCTGGCTGCAGCGCGATTGCCTTGTCATAGCTGACCAGCGCCTCCGCATGGCGGCCCAAGGCGAGGAGTGCCAGGCCGCGATTGTTGTATGCGTCGGCGAAATCGGGCTTCAGCGCGATGGCTTTGCCAATCAAACTCACGCTTCGCTCCGCGCGATTCGTCTGTAGCGCGATCAGCCCCAAGAAATGCAGCGCATCGAAGTGTTTCGGCTGCTGCTGCAGGATCTCTTTGCATATCTTCTCGGCGTCGGACAGCATGCCCCGCTGATGTAGGGAAAGCGCCTGCTGGAGTCTGTCTTGCAGACGGTTCACGTTAATTACATCAGCTTCCCATGACAATGCTTGAACTTCTTGCCCGAGCCGCAGGGGCAGGGGGCGTTGCGTGGGCTGTTGCGCCAGGTGCTGGGGTCGTCCGGATCGACCGCCTCCTGGCGAACCGGCGCCGGGCCGGTCGCGAGCATGCTGTCGCCGGCGCCGACGCCGAGCGCGGCCAGCGCTGATTCGGGTTCGGGATGGCTCTCGTACATCACCTGTTGGCGCGGCTGGAAGTCCGGCGCGGGCGGCGCCTCCGGGCTCAGTTCGACGCGGGCGAGCATCAGCGTCACTCGTTCCTTCAGTTCGTCCAGCATGGCGTTGAACAGCGCGAAGGCTTCGCTCTTGTATTCGTTCAGCGGGTCGCGCTGGCCGTAGGCGCGTAGGCCGATGCCTTGGCGCAGGTGATCCAGCGCCAGCAGATGCTCCTTCCACACCGCGTCCAGCACCTGCAACAGCAGCGACTTCTCGATGTAGCGCATCAGCTCGGGGCCGACATTGGCCGCCTTCGCCGCCATCATGCTGTCGCCGGCCTTCTCGATCCGCTCGCGCAGAGCCGTCTCGTCGATGCCTTCCTCGCGGCCCCATTCCTCGATCGGCAGATCGAGATTGAGCACGCGCCGCATGTCCTCGGCCAGTTCGGCCAGTTCCCAGTGCTCGGAGAACGCCTTCTCGGGAATGCGCCGGGCGACCATGCCGTACAGGATCTCACCGCGCATATCCGCCACCGTCTCGAAGACGTCGTCGGCCTTCATGAACTCCTTGCGCTGCGCATAGACCTCCTTGCGCTGCGCATTCATCACGTCGTCGTATTTCAGCACGTTCTTGCGGGTGTCGAAGTTGCGCGCCTCGACCTTCTTCTGCGCCTTCTCCAGCGCCTTGTTGATCCAGGGATGCACGATCGCCTCGCCCTCCTTCAGGCCGAGGCGTTGCAGCATCCCGCCCATCCGGTCGGAGCCGAAGATACGCATCAGGTCGTCTTCCAGCGACAGGAAGAAGCGCGAGCGGCCCGGATCGCCCTGCCGGCCGGCGCGGCCGCGCAGCTGATTGTCGATGCGCCGGCTCTCATGGCGCTCGGTGCCGATCACGAACAGGCCGCCGGCCTGCTTCACCTTCTCGTGCGCCTCCGCCACCTCGGCGCGGATTTCCGCCTCCTTGGCCGCGTGCAGCGCCGGATCGGCGATGGCATCCAGCTCGGTCTTCACCCGCATCTCGACATTGCCGCCGAGTTTGATGTCGGTGCCGCGGCCGGCCATGTTGG
>PKWQ01000371.1 GCA_003133265.1 Acetobacteraceae bacterium | reverse complement strand
ACGCGGCCACGGCGGGCGTGAAAATGACCTGCTGGCTATGCGCGGTGCTCCCGTGACTGGAGACTCGTTGAACGACAGGCTCGTCGGCGCCATTCCAGGCAGCGGCCAGCGCCAATCTGGCTAAGGCCGGAAGAGACCTCGATTCCGTTTTCTTCATGATCAAGGCGCGATGGTTCTCGACCGTGCGTTGGCTGATGCCGAGATCCGCAGCGATATTCTTGCTGCGGTGGCCGGCGAGGACCATTCCCATGATCTGGTGCTGTCGCGCACTGAGCCTCGCGATGCGATTCGCTGCATCCTCTCGATGGGCGAACAGCCTACTCAAAACATCATGTTGTTGAATAATCTCGTCAATTTGACGAAGCAGGGTCTCTTCTCGGGCGAGAGACTCTCGCAGCCGGATTTCCATGCATCTCAGCGCGCGTTCGCAGCTCACGACCGTACGGCGCTCCGGGCTTTCAAATGAGGTGCTCTGAGCTAGGTCAGCGCTGAACGCCAAACTTCCACTGGCCATGTCGTCGGCCTTTCGTTGCCTGGACACTCACAACAGGTGAACCTCTAGGCGGGAGACAGCCAATTTGCATTGACCCAAGTCAATTGGCACGTCCGAGATGGATGACTCAACCAGCTGAATATAAAAGCATAAATCCCGGACGATCCGGTTCACAAATGCGGGAAGCCGGCTGTGCTCGCCTCGATGTACCCGACATGCGGGTCCTGCCCGCCGTCAAACCGATTCCGGGACCATTCTGCCTTGCGTCGGACACGCTTCGATCATCGGCAGACGCTGAACACAAGACCCAGCTCTGGCAAGCGACAGGCGACGGCCAATAACCCAACCCTATCAGGCCCGCGAGGCCAAAAGCACCGCGTTCAGCCCACCGAAGGCGAAAGAGTTCGACATCGCGACGTTGACCTTAGCCTGCCGCGCGACATTCGGCACGACATCGAGATCACAGTCGGGGTCAACCTCCTCGAAATTGGCGGTTGGCGGGATTGTCTGCCTATGGATGGCAAGCGCGGTCACCGCCATTTCCAGCGCACCGGCGGCGCCTAACCCGTGACCGAGCACGGCCTTGCTGGAAGACACTGCAATGCGCCTGACGTCCGGCCCAAAGACGTCTCGCAGAGCTGTCGTCTCCGATCGATCATTTTGTATCGTTCCGGTGCCATGCGCGTTGATGTAGTCGACGTCATCCGCATTTTTTCGCGCGTCCTTGAGCGCGGCTCGTATGGCCCGTGCAGCTCCGTTGGGATCGGATGACGTGATATCACCTGCATCGGCGCTCATGCCAAATCCAAGGATTTCCGCGTAGACGCGTGCTCCCCGAGCGAGCGCATGCGCGCGCTCCTCCAGTATCAGGACGGCCGCCCCCTCGCCCAGCACCAGCCCCGATCGCGTGCGCGAGAAGGGCCGGCAGGTGTCCTGGCTGAGCACGCGAAGCGCTTCCCATGCCTTGATTGTCCCCGTCGTCAGGCAAGCTTCAGCGCCGCCGGCGACGGCGACGGGCGCCTGTCCGGAGCGAATCATGTGGAACGCCAGCCCGATCGCATGCGTGCCCGCCGCGCAGGCGGTTCCGACGCAAAAAGTGGGGCCCTTCAGGCCGAGATCCATCGATATATGGCTTGCCGCGGCGCTTGTCATCAATCGAGGGATCGTTAACGGATGCAGGCGCGACGCATTTTCAGAATAAAGTCTGAAATAGGAGTCATCCAGCGTCGTCTGGCCTGCGGAAGCATTGCCGATAACAGTAGCCGTCTCCAGGCCCAGCTGTTCGAATATATCCAAGCCCGAATCTCGAACGGCGGCGCGCGCGGCCGCTAAGGCAAACTGCGAGAAGCGATCCATAGCGGCGAGCTGCTTGGGCCCGAACAGCGCTGCGGGATCGAACTGGGAAATCTGCGCCGCGATGCGTGCGCTCAGTCGTTCGCTTCGAGGAACCGAAAAAGGGCCAATAGCCGAACGACCCTCCACAAGAGCTGGCCAGAAGTCCTCAAGGGTACATCCAACGGGGGATACGACGCCGATTCCCGTGATTACGACGCGGTTCATGCAGAGGTCTTCGCGTCTATGAGACACTTCACTGCCACGGAAATCTGGGCAATCGTTTCAAGCTTTCCCAATCCGACGCTCGCGGCATCCCCCTTTCCGGCGCCTGGTGCTTCATTCGCGTTATAGGGGATGCTGATGTCGAATTTTTCTTCCAGCGCGAAGATGATCTCGATAAAATCCAGCGACGCGACCCCGAGGTCCTGCAACGCTGTGTCCGGGGTCAAACGCTCAAGCGGAAGCTTGAGCTGCTTAGAAATGATCTGCATTACTTGATCTGTTAGCGTTTCCACCGACTCATCCTCTGATTTGCCCAAAAATATCAAGTGATATTGTCGCCATTAGTGCCACCACGACGCATCAATCCGACTACATTTTTTTACAAATATACCACCATTGTGCCCGCCTCGCAACCAGCCGGCGCTATGGCAGGAACAGGGTGATGCCGGTGTGAGAAGGCGGAGTATCGAGGCGAGTGGGAGCCTGCCTGGACCTCCCGAAGGAGCGATATGCCCATGATGAGCAATAACACGGTTGTTTCCCTCCGTCAGCCCGGCCGGGTCGAGGGTCCATTCACGGCATTTCCGATAAGTGGCGCCCGCCGGCTGCTTGCCCCGGCCATCGGGGCGGAAGATGGCGTTCCTGGTCACGATGAAGGATACGCGGCTGGCGGACGGGCGCGATCGCGTCGTGCGGCACGGCCATGGTCCGGAGCGCTTGGTTCAGACGGGGATCGGCCTGGTCGAGGTGCGGCGAGGGAAGCTGCACGACCGCGGCGCCGAGGCCGAGGGCAGGTGGATTCGCTTCGCCCCCGCATCCTGCCGCGATGGGCGCGGCGGACACAAAGCCTGGATGCACTACTGGTAATCCTCTACCTACACGGGGTCTCAATGGGCGACTTTCAGGAGGCGCTCGGGACGCTGCTGGACAAGGACGCCCCGAATCTGTCGCCTTCGGCGATCGCGCGACTTTGGAGCAAGTGGGAGAGCAATTACGCACACCGGCAGCGGCACGACCAGTTGCGGAAAATACCTACGACATGGCCGAAGTCATGTTGGAGCGATTGCGCGCGAGGACCGCCCAGGTCTTGCTGGCGTTGTGCTGCCGGGAAAAACGGCTCACGGTGAGCGCGCTGCGTTAACCCGAGCCAAGCGGCAAACT
>PKWQ01000393.1 GCA_003133265.1 Acetobacteraceae bacterium | reverse complement strand
CTTGCCGCCGCCGCCGCGCTGGGGCAGGCGGGGGCGCACGTCACGCTGGTCTCGCGCACCGGATCGGAGATCGAGGAGGCCGCCGAGGCGATCCGCGCCGACGGCGGCTCGGCCGATGCGCTGGTGCTGGACGTGCTGGACCGTGCCGCCGCCTCGGCCGCGATCGCCGCCGCCGCACCTTACCATGTGCTGGTGAACAACGCCGGCACCAACCGCCCGGCGAACTTCCTGGACGTGACCGAGGAAGATTACGACGCCATCGTCGATCTCAATCTGCGCGCCGCGTTCTTCATCGCCCAGGCGGTGGCGCGGCGGCTGGTGGCGGCGAAGCAGCCCGGCTCGATCATCCACATGTCCTCGCAGATGGGTCATGTCGGCGGCGCGCGCCGCAGCGTCTATTGCGCCAGCAAGCACGCCATCGAGGGGCTGACCAAGGCGATGGCGATCGATCTGGCGCCGTACAATATCCGGGTGAACTCGATCGGCCCGACCTTCATCGAGACACAGCTGACCAGGCGGTTCTTCAAGAACGCCGCGTTCAAGGAAGACACGCTGCGGCGGATCAAGCTCGGGCGGCTGGGGCAGGTGGAAGACCTGATGGGCTCGGTGGTGTTCCTGGCGTCCGACGCGGCGGGGCTGATCACCGGCACGTCGGTTGTGGTGGATGGCGGCTGGACCGCCGAATAGAGGATAGTTGCCGATGATCCGTTATTTGAAGGCCGGCCGCACCGAGGCGGAGAATGTCGAGGCCGACCGCAAGGTGCGCCAGACCGTCGAGGGCCTGCTGGCGGATGTCGCCGCGCGTGGCGACGCGGCGGTGCGGGAGATGTCGGAGAAGTTCGACAAATGGTCGCCCGCCGCGTTCCGGCTGTCGGATGAGCAGATCAAGGCGCTGATCGCCACGCTGCCGGCGCAGGCGATCACCGACATCGAGTTCGCCCAGGCGCAGGTGCGCCGCTTCGCCCAGGCCCAGCGCGCCGCGTTGCAGGACATCGAGGTGGAGACGCTGCCCGGCGTGCGGCTGGGGCACAAGAACATCCCGGTGGCGAGTGTCGGCTGCTACGTGCCGGGCGGGCGCTATCCGATGGTCGCGTCCGCGCACATGAGCGTGGTGACGGCGAAGGTCGCGGGCGTGAAGCGTATCATCGCCTGCACCCCGCCGCTGAACGGGGTGCCGCCGGCGGCGACCGTCGCCGCCATGTCGCTGGGCGGGGCGGACGAGATCTACCTGCTGGGCGGCATCCAGGCGGTGGCGGCGATGGCGCTGGGCACCGAGACCATCGCGTCGGTGGACATGCTGGTCGGCCCCGGCAACGCCTTCGTCGCCGAGGCCAAGCGCCAGCTTTACGGCCGCGTCGGCATCGACTTATTCGCCGGCCCGACCGAAACGCTGATCATCGCCGACGACACGGCGGATGTGGAGATGTGCGCCACCGACCTGCTGGGGCAGGCCGAGCATGGCCCGACCTCGCCGGCGATCCTGCTGACCACATCGGCCCGGCTGGCGGATGGGATCGAGGCGGAGGTGCAGCGCCAACTGGCGGTGCTGCCGACCGCCGACATCGCCGGCGCGGCGTGGCGCGACCACGGGCAGGTGATCCTGTGCGATACCGACGAGGAACTGCTGTCGGAAGCCGACCGCATCGCCTCGGAGCATGTGCAGGTGCTGACGCGCGAGCCGCGCTGGTTCCTGGAGCGGATGACCAATTACGGCGCGCTGTTCCTCGGCAAGCAGACCAACGTCGCCTATGGCGACAAGGTGATCGGCACCAACCACACGCTGCCGACCAAGAAGGCTGCGCGCTACACCGGCGGGCTGTGGGTGGGCAAGTTCCTGAAGACCGTCACCTACCAGGAAGTGACGGACGAGGCATCGGCGATGATCGGGGAATATTGTTCCCGCCTGTGCGCCATCGAGAATTTCGCCGGCCACAAGGAACAGGCGGACCTGCGGGTGCGGCGCTACGGCGGGAAGAACGCGGGATAATCTGGCTACGCCATCATGACCACGCCCAGCGCCAGCGCCACGGCGGCCTGGCAGGGTTCGATCACCGGCACGCCGCACGCCGCCTCGATCGCCGCGCGATGATGTGCCATCCCGGTACAGCCCAGGATCACGCTCTCCGCCCCTGCCGCCACGCAGTCCCGCGCCGCCGCGATCAGCCGCGCCCGTGCCGCCTCGGGATCGAGCAGCGTCTCCATCGTCACGTTCAGCGCGACTTCCGCCGCCAGCCGTTCGCGCAGCCCCATCGCGTCCAGCGCCAGCATGTGCCGGTCCTTCGAGGCATCGACGATGGCGATCACCCCGAACCGTCCGGCCCGCGCCGTCGCCATCGCCACGGCGGAGCGGAACACGCCCAGCACCGGCTTGTCGGTCGCCGCCCGCGCCGCCGTGATCCCCGGATCGGACGCGCAGGCCACGACATAGACATCCGCCGGTTCGTCGGCGATCCGCCGGCAGAGCGGCGCCACCGCCGCATGCCAGTCTGCCCAGCTATAGATCGCGGGCGGACCGTCCCGCAGCGTCGCCACCTCCAGCAGCGGCCCGCCGGGGAGGCGAAACGGGGCGATCGCCGCGTCGATCCGGGCGGAGCAGGCCAGAGAAGAGTTCGGATTGATCACCAGAATGCGTGCCATGCGGGAAAATCTTGTCCGATATGGGTGCGGGTGCAAGCGAAGCTGGTTGGTCAATTTGCGTCAGGTGGCCTATGCTGTGGCGCACAATAACATGCATTTCCCCGTTAGGACCGCTGTGATACCTCCGATTCGCTGGCAGCCCGACCGCGCCACGAAAGCCTCGCCCTGGCCGCTGCCGAGCTTCGGTGTCGGCATCTGGCGCGGCGTGCGGTGCGTCTGCCCGATCTGCGGCAAGGGACGTCTGTTCGCGGGCTATCTGCGCGTGGCGACGGAATGCACCGCCTGCGGCTACCCGCTCGGCCTCGCGCGCGCGGACGATTTTCCGCCGTATCTGACGATCTTCCTCGTCGGCCACATCGTCGTGCCGCTGATGCTGCTGACCGACCGTGCCGATACCATTTCGGTCTGGACCAGTGCGGCGATCTTCCTGCCACTGACCCTGATCCTGACGCTCGGGCTGCTGCGCCCGGTGAAGGGCGGCACGGTCGGGCTGATGTGCAAGCTCGGCCTGGTGCAAACCGCAGCGGAATCGCAATGAGCGATCCGGCCGCGACAGCGACGGACACGCGGCTGGTCCGCGTCTTTCTGGACGGAGAGGCGCTGACGCGCCTGTCGCCGACCCTGGAGGCCGATCGCGCCCAGGCGGTTGCCGACCTGACGGCGGAGAATTTTTTCTCGCCGCTGACGCTGAAGCCCGGCGTGCCGGCGAGCGGGCCGTTCGCGCTGCATCTGTCGATCCAGGAAGGCCGCCTGGTGTTCGACATCCGGACCGAGGTCGGCGACAAGCTGGTCGGCATCCTGCTGGCGCTCGGGCCGTTCCGCAGCCTGATCAAGGACTACCGGATGTTGGTCGACAGCCATGCCAAGGCGGTCGAGGAAGGCCGGGAAGCGCGCATCCAGGCCATCGACATGGGCCGCCGCGGCCTACACAACGAGGGCGCGACCCTGCTGATCCAGCGCCTGGAAAACAAGATCGGCATAGACTTCGAAACGGCGCGCCGCTTGTTCACCCTGGTTTGCGTCCTGCACCACCATATCTGAGCGAGACCCGTCCGATGAAGATCAACGGCACCCCGTATCGCAGCGTCTGGGTGGACCCGGCGGATGGCTGGTCGGTGTGCATCTTCGACCAGACGAAACTGCCCTGGGCGGTCGACATCCTGCGCCTGGGCAATTTGGCGGAGACCGCGCACGCCATCCGCTCGATGCAGGTGCGCGGCGCGCCGCTGATCGGCGCGGTGGCGGCCTATGGCCTCTGCCTCGCGCTGCGCGCCGACGCCTCTACCGAGGCGATGGAGCGCGATGCGGCGATGCTGAACGCCACCCGCCCGACGGCGGTTAATCTGCGCTGGGCGCTGGAGCGGATGCTGACCCGGCTGCGCGGCACCGCGCCCGGTGAGCGTGTGGCCGCCGCCTACGCCGAAGCCGCTGCGATCTGCGATGAGGATGCGGCGCAGAACGCGGCGATCGGCCGGCACGGACTTGCCTTGATCCAGCAGGCAATTGCCCGCAAACCGGGCAGCCGTGTGAACGTGCTGACGCATTGCAACGCCGGCTGGCTCGCCACCGTCGATTGGGGCACCGCGCTGGCGCCGATCTACATGGCGCACGATGCGGGCATCGACCTGCATGTCTGGGTCGACGAGACCCGTCCGCGCAACCAGGGCGCGGCATTGACCGCCTGGGAACTCGGCAGCCACGGCGTGGCGCACACGGTGATCGCCGACAATGCCGGCGGCCATCTGATGCAGCATGGCAAGGTGGATCTGGTCATCGTCGGCACCGACCGCGTCACCAGCGGCGGCGATGTCGCCAACAAGATCGGCACCTACCTGAAGGCGCTGGCGGCGCGCGACAACGACGTGCCGTTCTATGTCGCGCTGCCCTCGACCACCATCGACTGGACGGTGGCCGACGGCGTGGCGGACATCCCGATCGAGGAGCGCGCGGCCGAGGAGGTGACGTCCATCACCGGCCGCGCCGCGGACGGCGCCATCGTCACCGTGCGTATTGCCGCCGACGGCAGCCCGGGCGCCAACCCGGCGTTCGACGTCACCCCGGCCCGCCTGGTCACCGGCCTGATCACCGAACGCGGCACCTGCCCCGCCAGCGCGGCCGGTCTGGCGTCGCTGTTTCCCGAACAAGGCTGACCCAAACCGCTTGCCCGGTGCCGTGCCGGCGTGCATCGTCGGCGTGGCACCGTGCTTGCATCTACAACGTCCAACCGACCGGGAGTCTCCGTCATGACCATGCGCCGTCCGCTGCTCGCGGCAGCGTTCGCTTTGCTGGCGAGCGCCGCCCTGGCCCCGACCACACAGGCCCAGACCACCCTGCCGCCGTTCCGCACCGCCGTGGACGGCACCTACGCCCCGCACGCCATGCCGAAGCTCGGCGGCGGCGTGGAGGGCTTCCAGGTGGATTTGTTCAATGAGGTGGCCAAGCGGATGCATCGCGGCCTCACCATCGACAGCGCCAGCTTCAGCACCCTGATCCCGGCGTTGCAGGCCGGGCGCTACGACTTCCTGGCGGCGCCGACCACGGTGACGCCGGAACGGGCCGAGAATCTGCTGTTCACCCAGGGCTATATCTGGACCGCGTTCCAGTTCGGCATCCGCAAGGGCTCGGCGCCGCTCAAATCCTGGGACGACCTCAAGGGCAAGGTCGTTTCGGTCAACAAGGGCACGCCGTACGAGATCCTGGCCAAGAAGAAGGGCGAGGAACTCGGCATCACCGTGCAGGTGTTCGACACCGAGCCCGACGCCATCCAGGCCGTGGTATCCGGCCGCGCCTACGCCAATCTGGCGGGCAACACCGTCATCAAATACGGCGCCAGCAAAAGCCCGATGTTCGTTGCCGACCTGGTGCTGAACGAAACCAAGGCGCACTGGGCGACGCCGTTCCGCAAGGACTCCGCCGTGCTGCGCGGGCAGATCGAGGACGTGCTGAAATGCATGAAGAAGGACGGCACGGTGGCGCGGCTGTCGGAGAAATGGTTCGGCGCCAAGCCGGCGGCGGATGACCTGGAGAACGTGATCCTCCCCGGCCACGGCATCCCCGGCCTGCCGGGCTACGAGCCGAACGCCCCCGAGCCCGATTGCAAGGGATGATCCCAGCCGGCCCGATTGTCGATGCGCGCGCGCTGCACAAGCATTTCGGCGCGCTGCATGTGCTGAAGGGCGTGGACCTGAGGGTGGCCGAGCGGGAACTGGTGTTCGTCATCGGCCCGTCCGGCTCCGGCAAGTCCACGCTGCTGCGCTGCCTGAACCGGCTGGAGGAACCGTCGTCGGGTTCCATCATCGTCGACGGCATCGACATGCTGGACAAGCACACCGACATCAACCATGCGCGCCAGCGCATCGGCATGGTGTTCCAGTCCTTCAACCTGT
>PKWQ01000073.1 GCA_003133265.1 Acetobacteraceae bacterium | reverse complement strand
GCGATGCCGGCGCTGCTGCGCGGCTGCGCCCGGTTCGCCACGCTGCCGCCCAATCAGGCGCTGGGCGGCGAGGGCGATGCGGCACGGCTGGCCGGCACCGCCGGGCAATGGCTCGGGCTCTGCGCCGCCGCGCGCGAGGTTCCGCATGGCGACGATCAGGCGGCACGCGCCTTCCTGGAAGCCAATTTCCAGCCCTACGCCATCGGCACCGCCAGCGGAGCGGACGGTCTGTTCACCGGCTATTACGAGCCTGAGGTCCAAGGGGCACGCCGCCGCGGCGGGTCGTACCAGACGCCGATCCTGTCCAGGCCGGGCGATCTGGTGCAGGCCGATCTCGGGGCCTTCGCCGACGATCTGAAGGGCCGCTCGATCTCCGGCCGGCTGAACGAGGGGCGGCTGGTGCCGTACTACAACCGCGCCGAGATCGAGGGCGGGGCGCTGTCGCCGCGCCGGCTGGAGCTGTTGTGGCTCGCCGATCCGACCGATGCGTTCTTTCTGCAGATCCAGGGCGCCGGCCGGGTGCGGCTGGCGGACAACCGCATCGTGCGGGTGAGCTTCGCCGGGCAGAACGGCCGGCCCTATGTGCCGATCGGCCGAATACTGGTCGAGCGGGGCGAGATCGCGCGCGATCAGGTCTCGATGCAGTCCATCCGCGCCTGGCTGGTCGGCCATCCCGCGCAGGCCGCCGCGCTGATGAACGAGAATCCGTCCTATGTGTTCTTCCGCGAACTGTCGGGCATGCCGACCGAAGAGGGCCCGCCCGGCGCGCTCGGGGTGGCACTGACCCCCGGGCGGTCGTTGGCGGTGGATCGCCGCTTCATCCCGCTCGGCGCGCCGGTGTTCGTCGATACCGTCGATCCGGTGGCGGCCACGCCGTGGCGCCGGCTGTTGCTGGCCCAGGACATCGGCGGCGCGATCAAGGGTCCGCTGCGCGGCGACGTCTTCTTCGGCTGGGGTCCGGCGGCGGAAGACAGCGCTGGGCATATGCGCGAGCCCGGCCGCGCCTGGCTGCTGCTGCCGCGTGCGCTGCCGGCGATGTGAACGATGGATGATGCCGCGTCGGCCGCCGGCCCGCCCAGCCTGACCCATCGCCTGATTTTGGGTGACTGCCTGGACATCCTGCCCACGCTCGCTGCCGGCTCGGTCGACGTGGTGGTCACTTCGCCGCCTTACAATCTCGGCATCGCCTATCGCAGCTACGACGACCGGCTGGCCGAGGAAGCCTATCTGGACTGGCTGTGCCGCGTGGCGGAGCAAATCCGCCGGGTGATGGCGCCGGATGCGTCGTTCTTCCTCAACATCGCCGGCTCGTCGAACGCGCCCTGGCTGCCGTTCGAGCTGATCGTGCGGCTGCGCCGGCTGTTCGTGTTGCAGAACCACATCACCTGGATCAAGTCGATTGCGATCGACCGGGGCGCGGCGGGGGTGGACTCGGTGGGTCATTTCAAGCCGGTCGGCGGGCAGCGCTTCCTGCATCACAACCACGAGCACATCTTTCATCTGACTCTGTCGGGGCAGGTGAAGCTGGATCGGCTGGCGATCGGCGTGCCGTTCAAGGACAAATCCAACATCGCCCGGCGCGGCCACGCCCAGGACCTGCGCTGTCGTGGCAACACCTGGTTCATTCCGTACGAAACAGTGAAGAGCCGGGCGCAGAAATTCCACCACCCGAGCACCTTCCCGGTGGCACTGCCGCGCTGGTGCATCCGCTTGCACGGCAAGGCGCAAGCGAGCGTGCTCGATCCCTTCATGGGCACCGGCACCACGATACTGGCGGCGCGGCTGGAAGGGGCGAGCGGGATCGGGATCGAACTCGATCCGTCCTATCTGGCGGTGGCGCGGGAGCGGCTGGGCGCGGAACCGGGCTGAAGCCCCCCCGCGCCGAACTCAAGCCGCCGACTGTGTGGCGCCGGTCCGCGTGGGTGAGGGATCGTACAGCTTGATCATGTCCCGTCCGCCGGCCTTCGCGGCATAGAGCGCGTCGTCGGCCTGTTGCACCAGGGTCTGCCATCCGGCGTTGCCCGGCCTCGGCGCGACGGACGCCACGCCCGCGCTCAATGTGACGACACCGTGCGGGGTGCATGCGTACAAGGCCTGGGCCGCCTGCCGCATCCTCTCGGCAAGGGCAGAGGCGCTCGCCGCGTCGGTGTCGGGCAGGATCACGGCGAATTCCTCGCCGCCATAGCGGGCCGCGACGTCGCCCGGCCGCCGCAGGCACCCACTGATCGCGCGGCCGACCGCCCGTAGGCAATCGTCGCCGGCTGGGTGACCGTGATCGTCGTTGTAATCCTTGAAGTGATCCAGATCGATCATGATCAGCGACAGCGGGCGGCGATACCGCGCCGCCCGGCGGAATTCCCGCTCGATCGCCTGGTCGAAGAACCGCCGGCTCGCCAGGCCGGTCAGGCTGTCCTGCATCGCGAGTTCCTCGAGCGCGCGGTTCGCCTTGGCCACCCGGCGGCCCAGGATGGCCACCACGATCATGACGCAGATCAGGACGATGACGTGCGTAAGCACCTCGGCGCGCCAACCGCTGAGCGAGTCCTGTCTGCTCTGGGAGACGAGGGTGGCCATCGGGTAGTCGCGCAGATGATCGAAAGAGCCCAGACGCCGTATTCCACCGATGCGGGAGATGTAATCCAGTGTTCCGGCAGACATAAGCCTGGGCAGCGGATGTGTGCGTAGCACCGTGCCGTCTCCCGTCTCGGGGAGAAAAGGACTGCGGACCAGGACGGTGCCGTCATCGGCGATCAGGCCGATGACGCCGCCCGATTTTGCCTGCACCTGATCGAACAATGCCTGGAAAAACGTCATCGAGACGCTGGCCACCACGACCCCGGCGAAGCTGCCGTCCGGGTGATTGACGCGGCGTGAGACGGTGATGTTGACGGTGCCGTCCACCCGGCTTGTTACCGGGGGGCCGATGAACGGTCCGCGATCGGGACTGGTCGCATGAAACCGGAAATATCCCCGGTCGGTGTAGTTTATGCCGTGCGGGTCCGGCAGCCGCGACTTGACGATCGCGTCGCCCCGTTCGTTCAGGAAGCCCATTTCATGGACCGCGGGCAGCGCCGCCGCCAACTGGGTCATCAGACGATAGATGCGCGCCAGGGATTCGGGGCTGGCGCCTTCGGCCTCCACATTTTCGGCCAGACTGGCAACGACCGTATCGCCTGTCTTGATGGTGGTTTCCGCCAGTTCCGCCATCGATCGCGCCATGTTCGACGTGACGACCCCGGTGTCCTCGATGCTGTCGTCATAGACCTGCCAGAGGTGCCAGGCGTCCATCCCGAACAGCGCCACGAAGACGCAGACCACAAGCGGCAGCACCTTGCCTTCCCAGGAAGGTAGCCATTGCTGCCAGCTTGCGGGCAGGAGTTTCAGGAACGGAAGGTCGCGCATCTGTTGGGATCGGTACCGGATGGGTGTGACGCGGATGGTTGGAGCGCGGCCGCTCAACCGCCATGCGCCGCTTGAATGGCGAATTGCGGGCCGCGGACTTTCAATCCGGGAGGTTAGCCCGGATATTCGCCGAGGCAAATAAAATTGCGGAATTGCACCAAAGTTTTTCCTGTAACTGGTGAAAAGCTACCCCGGGCAGACCGGAAATTCCGATCGATGCCTCAACGCCTGCCTGCCTTTTGCCGCTCGGGGCGGGCTGGCTGTTGACCTGGCTCCCGCTGAGCGGCCACAAGGTGAGCATAATTCCTCGGTTCCGGGTCGTTCCCATGCAGCAGACAAAACCCCGCGTCGCCCTGTTCGTCACCTGCCTGGTGGACCTGCATCGTCCGTCCGTGGGCTTTGCCGCCATCGCGCTGCTGGAGCAGGCCGGCTGCCAGGTCGAGGTGCCGCGCGCGCAGACCTGCTGCGGCCAGCCGGCCTATAACAGCGGCGACCGCGCCAGCGCGCGCGAACTCGCCGCCTCCATCCTGGATGCTTTCGGCGGCTACGACTACGTGGTGGTCCCGTCCGGCTCCTGCGGCGGCATGCTGCGTCAGCACATGCCGCATCTGTTCGACGACGATCCCAACCTGCGCGCCCGCGCCGACGCGCTGGCGGCGAAGACCTACGAACTGGTGTCGTTCCTGACCGATATTCGTGGCATGGAGCGCGTTGCCGCGACCACGCCCGGCACTGGCACGGGTACCGTCACCTATCACGACAGTTGCGCCGGGCTGCGCGAGCTTGGCATCAAGCAGCAGCCGCGAAAATTGTTGGAAGCCATGGGGGCGACGATCAAGGAAATGGCCGAGCCGGAGATCTGCTGCGGCTTCGGCGGCACGTTCTGCGTGAAATATCCGGCCATCTCCGTCCATATGGTGTCCAACAAAACCGCCGACATCGTCGCCACCGGCGCGCAGACGGTGCTGGCCGGCGATCTCGGCTGCCTGCTCAACATCGCCGGCCGCCTGCAACGCGAGGGCCATCCGACCAAGGTTCGCCACATCGCCGAGGTGCTTGCCGGCATGACGGACGACCTGCCCGCGATCGGCGAGCCCCCCGTGATCGGCAAGCCCTGGGCCTGATCGGCGGCGCACCGGCCCGGCATGGACGCCCGCACATGTCGCGGGCATCCTCCGTGAATGACGCCCTCCCACCGCCTGGCGCTGGTCATCGGCTTTACCCAGACGCTCGCCTACGCCACGACCTATTATCTGCCCTCGATCGCCCTGGGCGCCGTCGCGGCCAGCCTGCATGCGACGCCCACCGTGCTGCTGGGCGGCTTCTCCTGGGCGCTGCTGGTCAATGGGCTGAGCGCCCCGCGCATCGGACGCTGGATCGAGCGGTTCGGTGGGCGGGGGGTGCTGGCGAGCGGTTCGGTGGTGATCGG